>CAZDIC010000148.1:0-4335 GCA_964505395.1 uncultured Alistipes sp.
CTTGAGTTACTTCACAATCTTGGCGGTAGTGGTGGCATCGTTGGTTGCAGCCTTCACTACGTAAACGCCTTTGGGAAGTGAAGCGATTGAGAGGCTACCGGTAGTGCCTGAAGCCACGAGGCGGCCATTCAGAGCATACACGTTAACCGACTTGATGTTGCTGCTTGAGGCTACGTTGAGCATGTCGCCGTTGACCTTCACGCGGATGTCGCCGTTGTTGGCGATGATGTTCTTAACACCGCTTTGCAAGGCTGTGCAACCGTGGAATTGCAGGTTGTCGAAGATGATGGCATCGCCCGGCTCGCCGTAGAGGTGGATGGCAACGTAGATGTCCTGACCCTTGTAGTCGGCCAACGAAACGCCTTCGTTCACACGGGTTGTGCCCTGTGAGGGAACCGATTTGAGGTAGTCGTAGTACCATTTGTTCGAGATGTCGTCGCCCCAATAGCCGTTGTTTGCCATCACGCGGTAGCTGGCGGGATAGTTTTCGTTGAAGGCGCCTACGTTCCAAGCGAAGCAAGCGTCGTCGCTGTCAACGTGAACTTGCGGCAATACCAACAGACGGTCGATTTGAGAGTCTTCGCCGAGGTTAACCCATGTTGAACCGATGAGCATGTAGCGGCCAAAGAGCTGGTGGCTTTCGATTTCGGTGATTGTCCAACCGTTTTCGCCGTATTCATTTGTGGCAAGTGTGCCGTCGTCCTTAACGAAGTATTGGAATGTTTCGGGGATGGTGCCGTCCTCAAAGTCGTAGAGGATGCTCGGGGTGCCCAGGAAGATAGCTTCTTTTGACACTTCGTTGTTGTCGAGCTTGGTGTCGGCATCGTTTTCAACGGTTACCTTGATGGTGTGCTTGCCTTCGGCAACATTGTCGAGCAGACCTTCGTAGGTGAAGGTTTTGGTTTGCTGGGCGAGGATGCTTTCGGTCTTTGTGGCCACAACAGTGTCGTCGACATAAACCTTAACGGTTGCATCAGCGTTGTTGATGCTCATGTTGTAGAGGTCGAAGGTTACGCGTTTGTAGTCGGCTTGGGGCACATAGTCGCCGATAGAATTGAAGTTCTTGATGATCATATCCACGGCATCGGCGTCGATTGCTTCGAGCGAGATGTCGTCGACCGACAGCCAGTTTTCGTCCTTGTCGCTGTAAGCTTTAAAGCCGATGTAGATGGTGGCGTCTTCGTCAACCTTGAAAATGGTGACCGATTCCTGATATTCGCCTTGGGTGATTTCGGGGAGGTCAACGATGGTGTGGGTCATCGCTTCGGGAGTCTGCTCGGTGCCGTAGGCCACGAGAAGTTTTTCGGTGTGACCGTCGCCGCCCGAGTACCAGAATTTCAATGCGTGGTATCCGGCTGAAACCTTGATGGGTTCGAGGATAGCCCAGTCGTTGGCATTGTTATTTTTGTCGTAGTTATATGCGATGCAGTTGTTGCCTGTGCGAGCGAGGTTCATGTACCAATTGCCAACATACACTTCCCAGTCGCCATCATCTTCGTTGAGGTTGAAGTATTTGATGCGCGAGGTGTCTTCGCTGCTTTCAAACCCCATGGTGTAGGGCTCAACGGCGTCGGCGTAGTGGCGCACCTGAATGGATGTCGAGTTGTTTGATGCGTCGATGTCGGCACCGTGGTTAACCGTTGCGGTGATGGTGTAGAGTTTGTAGGGCTCCGAGAGGTCGGCCAAGGTTTGGAAGGTGTATTCAAATTCCTCATCTTTGGCAAGGGTGTGCTCAACGGTTTCGGTTACGGCTTCACCACCGTCGATGCTGTACGACACTTCGAATGAGTCGGCACTGCCGTCACCAACGTTTTTAACGATGACTTTTACCGTCTCTTTATCGAGGTTCTCGCCTGTTGCGGGCGATGTGATTTGTGTGAGCGCCAAGTCAACGGGATCGCCGTCCATGGTCGAAACGGTCAGTTCGCTGAGGAAAAGGCGGAAGCGGTCGGCCGGTGTGCAGGCGTAGAAGCCGAGATATATCGGGGTGTTGGCTTCGGCTTCGATGATGAAGTATCCTCCGTGAGCTTCGCTGTCGATATCGGAATAGTCGGCTACGAGGTTGGCCGATAGAGCATCGATGGTGGGCTCGTTAGCGTAATAAACCTTCATGTTCTCGCCAAAGTAGGAGCCGTAGTAGGTGTATTTCACCATCAATTTGCACGATTCGGTGGGGGTGATTGCGGGTGAAATGGCCCAGTCGTCGCCGGCGTTTGTGCTGTTGTAGGCGTAGTAAAAACGTTTGCCTTCGTCGTTCGACTCTGAGAATTTCCATGTCGACTCATCGTTGTTGGCATCAATGATGGTCCAATCTTGAGTCTCCTCGACTGTGTTGAATGTGGAGTGGTAGAGAGTCTCCGCAGCGTTGGCAGGCCACAGGGTGGCGGCCACGCCGATCAAAGTGAGTAAGTTCTGTTTCATTCCGTTCTGTTTAGGGTTAGTATTAAGATTGTCATATCTGCAAATGTACAAACTAATTTTGACAAATGAACTATTTTGACGGCAAATGTGTTTATAAACAATGTTTTTGTGCATTACTTAAGGTGTTAACGAAAGTGTATGGTGCTGAAAACTTAAATAAAAATTTCATGAAAATGGCCGTTAAAATCTGCGAACTTTCAGTAGTTTTTGTCGCACCGTGGCAATAACCGCCACAAAATGTGGAAATATTTTCTCAAAATCGCACTTTTTGCCACTCTCAAACGTTATTGTTATAACCCTAAAATGCGTGAATGACCAAACCGATGCAAGCGATGAAACGATTGTTATATATAATGGTGTTGGCGGTGACTGCGTTTAGTGCCGTAGCTGTCAATCCGTATCCGCAACTTGAGGCGAAAGCCGAGCGCTTCTTTAATTATAAGGAGTGGGCTTCGGCAGCGGCAATCTATGATTTGATGCTTGCCGAACGGCCTGAGGTGGCTGAGACCTATGGTAAGGCCATCGTGAGCAATGCCATGCGTAGCGACACTATCGCTCAGATGGACCTCATGCATCGCGCCCTCGACAATCACATCGCTTTCGATTCGGTTTTCTCGCAGGTGAAGCAGTGGAGTTTCCGTGTGGGGAAGGCTCAGTTGTATGAAAATTTCCTGAAGGAGACTCGCGAGGCATACCCGTGGATGCGGCGTGCCATCGACAGCACTCTGCTGAAATATTACACTTCGCGTGGCAACGGGGCGGAGATGGTAACCTACAGTGCACAGATGCTTGAAGGGGCTCCCGACAATGTGGCTTTTCTGCTGACCATGGCGCAGGGGTATATGCTCACAGGCGACGATGCGCAGGGGCTCGACACCTACCGTCGTGTGTTGGCGGTGGATGCCGACAACTACGATGCTCTTGTGGCTCTCGGCAACTGGTATGCGGCAAAAGCTGCCGGCTCGGAGAGCGCGGGAGAGACTGACGCGTTGACGTTGGCTTTGGATTATCTGAACCGAGCCAACGAGAGTTGCCCCACACCGTTTGTTGCGGCGAGGATTGCGGCCCTCACACCCGACGCAAAAAAGAAATGACGCGACACCGTGCGCGCTACGCTCCGTGTGTAAGCGTTCGCGGAATTATTGCAGAGAAAACTAAATAAACTGCATGGATTGTGAAATGATTTAAGGCCGGATTTTCGTGTAAGTAAAGGATTTTCAATCTTTTTCGCCGGAAAATTTGGCAGTTTCAACAATTTGATGCAACTTTGCGGTCACATTACCAAAATAACCAGACTGCCCATTCAGGTTAACCGATAGGCTTGTCCGTTTGGCAGTTACCAAAATATATTTCTAACAAAATAAACCTAACGATTATGAAGACTTCTTACCTATTTTTAGCCCCCGGATTTGAGGAGATAGAGGCGCTGACCGTTGTTGATGTTATGCGCCGTGCCGGCATGGATATAAAAACCGTTTCAATCAACGAGGACGCTGCCGTGGTTGGTGCACATGGCATGCCGGTGATGGCCGACTGTGTGTTCAACGACGTGGAGTTTAACTCGCCCGAATGGCTGATTCTGCCGGGTGGTATGCCGGGTGCCGAAAATTTGGCTAACTATGAACCACTCAACACATTGCTTGTTGAACAGTCGAAAAAAGGAAAAATCGCAGCCATCTGTGCTTCTCCGGCAGTGGTGCTTGCTCCGTTAGGCATCCTCAACGGCTTGGAGGTGACATGTTACCCCGGCTTTGAGAAGCGCATGACAAATGTGGTGTATCGCGACACCCCGGTGATGGCACTTGACCGCATCATCACAGCCAACGGCCCGTCGTCGGCTCTCCGTTTCGCGCTTGCCATCGTGGCAAATTCGCTCGGTGAAAGTGTGGCTCAAGAGGTGGGTGCTTCCATGCT
>CAZDIC010000149.1:0-4323 GCA_964505395.1 uncultured Alistipes sp.
TACATTCGCCAACGATGCCCACGTGGCGGATAATCTTGATGGCCAATTGGCGCAGGTAGTGGTAATCGTCGTTCGAGAGTGTTTGCGACGGAGCCACCACGATACTCTCACCGGTGTGGATGCCGAGCGGGTCGAAGTTCTCCATATTACAAACTGTGATACAGTTGTCGAAACGGTCGCGCACCACTTCATATTCAACCTCTTTCCAGCCTTTGAGCGATTTTTCAACCAGCACTTGGGGCGAGAACGAGAATGCTTTTTCGGTGAGGGTTACCAGCTCTTCGGCATTGTCGCAGAATCCGCTGCCAAGGCCTCCGAGAGCGTAGGCGGCGCGCACAATCACCGGGTAGCCGAGGCGTTCGGCGGCGGCGAGGGCGTCGGCAGTGGTTTCCACAGCTTCGCTCTTGATGGTTTTCACGTCGATTTCATCGAGGCGTTTCACAAACAGTTCGCGGTCCTCGGTGTCCTTGATGGCTTGCACCGGGGTGCCGAGCACTTTCACGTTATATTTTTCGAGCACGCCCGATTCAAACAGTTCCACACCGCAGTTCAGGGCTGTTTGGCCACCAAACGACAGCAAGATGCCGTCGGGACGTTCTTTTCCGATAACACGCTCCACAAAGTAGGGGGTTACCGGCAGGAAGTAAATTTTGTCGGCGAAACCTTCTGAAGTTTGCACCGTGGCGATGTTCGGGTTGATGAGCACGGTGTTGATGCCCTCCTCTTTCAGGGCTTTCAGCGCCTGTGAACCGGAGTAGTCAAATTCGCCGGCTTCACCGATTTTCAGTGCGCCGCTCCCAAGAAGTAATACTTTCTTTTCCATGACGGAACAAATCTTAGTTGGTAACTATTTCAGAAGTTCGATAAACTTGTCGAAGATAAACTCGGTGTCGCGCGGGCCCGACGATGCTTCGGGGTGGAACTGCGCCGAGAAGAATGGGAGATGTTTGTGGTGGATACCCTCGTTGGTGCCGTCGTTCATATTGATGAACAGTGGTTCCCAACCCTCCTCCAAGGTGCTGTCGT
Source organism: uncultured Alistipes sp. (assembly GCA_964505395.1). GTDB lineage: Bacteria > Bacteroidota > Bacteroidia > Bacteroidales > Muribaculaceae > UBA7173. The sequence continues at coordinate 1,027 of CAZDIC010000149.1, forward strand.
CGACTGCATAGCCGTGGTTTTGCGAGGTGATGTAGCAGGTGTTGGTGCCAGTCATTCTCACCGGTTGGTTGTGGCTGCGGTGGCCGTATTTCAGTTTGTAGGTGGTGGCACCGGCAGCCTTTGCGAGCAATTGGTTACCCATGCAGATGCCGCAGATGGGCTTTTTGCTCTCCATTGCTTTGCGGATATGCTCCACGGTGATGCCGGCGAAATCGGGGTTGCCGGGGCCGTTGGATATAAACAGCCCGTCAAACGGAATAGTGTTGAAGTCATAGTCCCAGGGAACTCTGATTACTTTCACTCCGCGACGGGTTAAGCAACGTATGATATTGAATTTTGTGCCACAGTCAACGAGCACAACGACCTTTTCGCCCGAGCCGTGTACTTCCGGTTCGCTGCAGCTAACTTTTGCAATCAAATTCTCGTTGTTAGGGTCGTCAAACTCCACTTCATCGGGCGACTCAAAGTAGATTTTACCTAACATTGAGCCCTTTTCGCGCAGATGTTTGGTTAAGGCACGTGTGTCGATGCCATACAGCCCGGGGATTTTTTCAGCGTGCAACCATTCATGCAGTGAGCGTGTCGACAGCCAGTGGCTTGGCTCCCAAGAGTAGTCTTGGGCTATGATCGCGCGGCAATGAATGCGTGTGCTTTCGAGATATTCACTCACGTCGTCCTTGACCGTTTCCGGTGGAACTCCGTAGTTGCCTAAAATGGGATAGGTGGTGACGAGGATTTGTCCTTCATACGATGGGTCGGTGAGACTCTCGGGATATCCCGTCATGGCGGTGTTAAACACTACCTCACCAGCGGTTGGCGCCTCGTAGCCAAACGATTTCCCTGAAAAACATGTGCCGTCAGAAAGCATTAGAACGGCGTTGCGTGTCTGTCGCATATAACTACTTAAATCGTGAAAATATCGGCTTGTTTACACTATGCAAAGTTACAGAATTTTCCTTGCACACACAAACCTGATTGGCGACAAATGCACGGAGTATGCAATTTTTATTCCATCCTCAAAAAAAGTTATCCACAATGGCAACATCGGAGATAAGGTTCCGTTTTTTTTGCGTAACTTTGACTATCTGTTTTCCAATAAAATCGGAGCTGTTATTATGAGCAAATTTGTGCATCTGCATGTCCACACGCAATATTCCATTCTTGATGGTCAGGCCTCGGTTAACGCCCTTGTTGACAAGGCAATGGCCGACGGAATGTCGGCGATAGCTATCACCGACCACGGCAATATGTTTGGCATAAAGGAGTTTTTTAACTACGTAGACAAGAAAAATTCAAAGACAAAGGGTGCAATAAAAGCGGCCGAAGAGGAGGCTGCAAAGGCCGAAGAAAACGGCGATGCTCAATTGGCGGCAGCGAAGCGCGAGGAAGCAGCTGCGCTAAAACAGAAATTTTTCAAGCCTATTTTGGGCTGTGAGGTGTATGTGGCCGAGGAATCGTTGCTGACCCACGTGGATAAGCACGACACCGGGCGTCACCTCATACTTTTGGCAAAAAACGAGAAGGGATATCACAATCTTGTTAAGATAGTTTCGCGCGCATGGACCGAAGGTTTCTACAGCCACCCACGCACGGACAAAGCCGACATTGAGGCCCACAAAGAGGGGCTTATTGTGTGCTCGGCTTGCTTGGGCGGTGAAATCCCGAAACTGATCACAGCCGGGCGCATTGAGGAGGCCGAGCAGCGTGTGTTGTGGTGGAAAGAGCGCTTCGGCGACGATTACTACCTGGAGCTCCAGCGCCACAAAGCCACTGTGGAACGTGCCAACCACGACACCATCATCCTGCAAGAGAAGGTTAATGCCGAGTTGATACGCATTGCACGCAAATATGACATCAAACTGATATGCACCAACGACGTCCATTTTGTGAATGAAGATGACGCCGAGGCCCATGAACGTTTGATATGCCTATCCACCAACCGTAAAATCACCGAGGACCACATGCTCTACAGCAAGCAGGAGTGGTTAAAAACGTCCGACGAGATGGCTGCGATATTTGCCGACATCCCCGAGGCGCTGACCAATACCCTCGAGATTGCCGACAAGGTGGAAACCTACAATATTGACCACGCGCCCATCATGCCCTTCTTTGCCATCCCCAAGGAGTTCGGCACCGAAGAGGAGTATCGTTCACGCATCAGCGAGAAGGAACTGTTTGACGAATTCACACAAGATGAAAACGGCAATGTGGTGCTCAGTCAGGAGGAGGCCGAGAAAAAGATTAAGAAGCTCGGTGGCTACGATAAACTCTACCGCATCAAATTTGAGGCCGACTATCTTGCGAAACTCGCATATGAGGGTGCCGAACGGCGCTATGGCGCACCGTTGTCGCCCGAATTGGCCGAGCGCATAAAGTTTGAGCTCCACATTATGAAAACCATGGGTTTCCCCGGTTACTTCCTCATTGTGCAAGACTTTATTAATGTGTCGCGCGAGAAATTGGGAGTGAGCGTGGGTCCCGGCCGTGGTTCGGCTGCCGGTTCATGTGTGGCCTACTGTTTGGGCATCACGCAGATCGACCCAATCAAGTATGACCTGCTGTTTGAGCGCTTCCTGAACCCTGACCGTATTTCACTCCCCGATATTGATGTCGACTTCGACGATGACGGTCGTGCGCGAGTGCTGCAATATGTAACCGAAAAATATGGTGCCGAGAATGTGGCGCACATCATCACCTATGGTACCATGGCCACCAAGATGGCCGTGAAGGATGTGGCGCGTGTTGAGGGGTTGCCAATCCCCGAGAGCGACCGCATTTTGAAACTGTTACCGCGCCACATGCCGGAGGTTAACGGTAAGGAGGCCAAACTCAACCTCACCAACTGCCTCAACCTCCTGCCCGAATTTAAAGCCGAGATGCAGAACCCCAACCCCTTGGTGCGCGAAACATTGCGCTATGCCGAGAAACTTGAGGGGAATGTGCGCGGCACCGGCGTGCACGCGTGCGGTGTGATTATCTGCCGTGACAAAATCTCCGATTGGGTGCCTGTGAGCACTGCGGTGGATAAACTTGAGGGTAAACTACTCGTAACGCAATATGAAGGGCGTGTGATTGAGGAGACCGGATTGATTAAGATGGACTTCCTCGGCCTGAAAACGCTTTCAATCATCATGGATGCCGTGCGCAACATCAAGCGAACACGCGGCATCGACATCGACATGGAGAAGATTCCAATCGACGACCCGGCCACTTATCAACTCTACTGCGAAGGACGCACCATCGGCACATTCCAGTTTGAGTCGGCCGGTATGCAGAAATATCTTCGCGAACTGCAGC
>CAZDIC010000150.1:0-4312 GCA_964505395.1 uncultured Alistipes sp.
GTGAGCAATTGAGCAAAAGTGTCACAAGTGACAAAAATGTGAAATGGAGGCGTTATTTTTTTGACCTATGCGCCTTATTTTTCGAGGTCAGCGAGGATGGAACGGAGTTCTTCATCGGTGGCCACAAGGCGTGTGCGGCATTCGGCGATTAGTTCGGTTGCGCGACGTGTCATGGCGGTGAGTTTGTCGATGTCACATTCATCGCTCTGCATGAGACGGAGAATGCCTTCAAGTTCTGTAATAGCTTGGTTGTATGTGAGTTCTTTAACGGGTGTCATACGAGTGAGTTATTGGGGGTTATTGGTGATTGTTTGGGGTTATTGGTGATTGTTTTGTGTTGATGTTATGGTAGAGGTGATGGTGCCGTTGGCGAGGGTGGTTTCAATTGTGGTTCCCGGAGCGAGAGTGGAGGCATCGGTTACGGCATGGCCGTCAACACGTGTTACGGAGTAACCACGGCGCAGGGTTGCCACAGGTGAAAGCGCGTTAAGGAGCGAGGCAGCGGCATCGAGACGGGCATTTTGGCGCGCTATGCGGTTGGCGCAGGCGTTAGCGATGGCCGTGACGGTCATGTCAAGGCGTGTGAGTTGTGGTTGCAGACGGCGACCACTGATGCCCGAGAGGGCACTTGCCGCACTACGCAGACGTGAGTGCCCGCGCTCCATTGCGCTACGTGCCGCCACCGGGAGCAAGCCTTCGGCATGTGCCAACTGCTCCTTGCTGCCGCTAAGGCGGGCCGATGCGAGCTGCAGAATTTTGTTTCCAACGGTTATAAGGTATCCGAGGGCATTCTCACCGATAGCCACAAGCCATTCGGCCACAGCGGTTGGTGTTTTCAAACGTTGGTTCGCCACCCAGTCGAGCACGGTGATATCGCGTTCGTGGCCGATACCTATTGCCACCGGCAGAGGGAATTGCGCCACATTGGCGGCAAGCTGATAGTCCTCAAACGCCTGCAAGTCGGAGGTAGCGCCACCTCCACGGATAATTACAACACCGTCCCAGCGGTCGGCTTCGGCAGCCACAGCCTCAAGAGCAGCGATAATCGAAGCGGGTGCCGTGGCGCCCTGCATCACTGCCGGAAACAGTTTTGTGATGAATCGCAGGTGTGACTGATTGTGGTAGAGTTGGTTCATAAAATCGCCGTATCCGGCAGCGCCGGGGGCTGAAATCACGGCCACACGTTGCACAATCGAGGGCCAACGCAATTGGCGATTGAGTTCGAGGATGCCTTCACGCTTGAGGCGTTCGAGAATCTCGCGACGACGACGCATGAGGTCGCCCATGGTGTAGTCGGGGTTCACCGCCGACACCACCAACGAGAAACCGTAAACCGGATGAAACGAGGCCGACACACGCAGCATAACCTTCAGCCCCGTGGCAAATCGTTGGCCGGTGGCAGCATAAAAGTCGGCGTCAATGCGCGGATAGGCATTTGCCCATATCACACCGCGTGCTTTTGCCACTTGCAAACCTCGGTCATCCTTTTGCAGAAGCTCCATGTAGCAGTGACCACCGCGCACAGCCACGTCTGACAACTCGGCCGTCACCCACACATTTTGGGTTTCGGGACGCTGCACCAACGACGACACCAAGCGGGTGAGTTCAAGGAGTGATAATGTGGAATCTTGCATCTGCTATCGGTATTAAAAATATTTCTAATTTTTGGCTGCCACCATTTTCTTGCCGTTCCAGCGATAGGTGAGGGTTTTGGCAAGGAGCGGCATCACCCACGACGAGTCGTCGGTGGGGAGGTAGCTGTCGAGGTTGTTGGTGAGGGTGAGTGTGGATGAACTCGGATCGTAGCTATATTCCGCGAGGATAAACGGCACAACATTTTCGAGATCAGCCTTGCGGGCTTTCCCTTCGGCCAACATCCACCCGTCAAGTTTAGGCTCGGTGAAGAGGCTCTTTTTCAGCTCCTTCCAAGCTGAGGTATAGAACTTTATGCTGCTGTCGTTGACCGGAGTTTTCAGCGTGGTGATAACCATAATTATGGTGTCGTTGCCCGATTTCAGCAGTGTCATCTCCGCTTTTGATGCTTCGGAAGTGGCAACGGTAAGTTGCTCCTCGCTCACCGATTCGATGCGACACTCCCCGCTAAACAGGTTCTTCGACGGCTTGGTGGAGCCGCTGTTGAAGTAGTCGAGCATATCGAGGCGCGTCATCTTGTCGATGGTGGGGAATATCGCCACCGGCGCATTGATAAACGCCGTTGTTGCGGTCAACTGTTCCGGCGCGGCAACCTTTTGCGAGGCTGTCGGTGTCGGGTCAAAGTTGATTGTAGGCATGGCGGTTGATTTCTGAGCCCAACCGCAACATGCCCCACAGATAGTCATTCCTAATAAAAACGCTTTGCGTTTCATGGTTTATTGAATTGTGTAAAGTGTTATTTACGTTTCTTTGCTTTCTTTTTGAAGAGCTCAAAGGCGTCGTAGGGGTCAAATTGTTCATCCTTGTCTTTCCCTTTCCCCTTCGAGCGACGTTGCGACACTTTGGCGTAGTCCTTATCCTGCGAGGCGATCTCGCTAAACACACGTTTGCCCATGAAGTCGGCCCCTTTGAGCGAGGCTACCACACGACGAGCGTCAGACTTCTTGACATCAAACAGCGAATAGCCCGGCATAAGGTCGATGCGCCCCACGTCGACACGTTTGCCCGCTACGTTAACGTTGAGCATCTCAATAAGGTTGCCGGCGTAGAAGCCGTCGCGTTTACCCACGTTGATGTAGACACGCTCCATGCCTTTCGAGGCTGTGCGGCGGTCTTTGTCGTCATCATCGCCACCCTTGCCTTGGCGCTCTTTGCCCGGCTTCCCTTTACCATCGTTGCGGTCGCGTTTCTCCTTGCGTGGCTTGTCGTCGATGTTTTCGATGGTCGGAGCATCCTTATAATAGTCGAGCAGACGGTTGAATTCGAGTGAGAGCACACGTTTCACGAGGTCTTCACCCGAAAGCCATCCGAGTTTTTTGAGCACTCCGGGGAGATATTTTTCCATCTCTTGGTCGTCAACTTCCACACGCTCAATACGGTCGGCCAGCGAGAAGAGTTGCTTCTCGATGATATGTTCGGGGGTGGGCACCTCTTTACGCTCAAAGGTTTTGCCAATCACGCGTTCAATGTCGCGCAACTTGCTCTTTTCGCGTGAGTGGAGAATGGCGATTGACACACCGGTTTTCCCGGCACGGCCCGTGCGGCCCGAACGGTGGGTGTAGATTGCGGCTTCGTCGGGGAGACCGTAGTTGATTACATGGGTGAGGTCGTCGACGTCGAGACCGCGGGCTGCCACATCGGTTGCCACCAGGATGGTGATAACGCGGTCGCGAAATTTTTTCATCACAATGTCGCGTTGCTGCTGCGAGAGGTCGCCGTGAAGGGCGTCGGCGTTATAGCCGTCGTGGATAAGATTGTCGGCCACCTCCTGGGTGTCGCGACGAGTGCGGCAGAACACTATTGCATAGATGTTGGGCGAGTTGTCGGCGATGCGCTTCAGTGCAAGATACTTGTCGCGCGCATGCACCATGTAATATAGGTGGTGTACATTTGAAGAACCTTCGTTGCGAGTTCCGATAACAAATTCCACCGGGTTGTGCATGTAGGTCTTGGCTATTTTGCCGATTTCGGGGGGCATGGTGGCCGAGAACATCAACATTTTGCGGTCGGTGGGCACATGCTCCAAAATGGCGTTGATTGAATCGAGGAAGCCCATGTTGAGCATTTCGTCGGCCTCGTCGAGAATCACGGTGTGCACTCGTTCAAGGTCAACCACGCCGCGGTTGATGAGGTCGATAAGTCGGCCGGGAGTTGCCACGATAATCTGCACACCTTGGCGCAGTGAACGAATCTGGCTCTCGATGCTTGAACCGCCGTAGACCGGCAGCACACGCAGGTCGGGAATATATTTTGAGAAGTCGGCGAGGTCAGACGCTATTTGCAGACACAATTCGCGTGTGGGCGACAGGATAAGTGCTTGCGGAGCGTTGAGGGTGGTGTCGGTGCGTTGCAACACCGGCAAACCGAATGCAGCGGTTTTGCCTGTGCCTGTTTGCGCCAGAGCCACCACATCGCCATCCTCCCCAAGAAGGTGCGGAATAACTTTCTCCTGCACGGGCATGGGGTTCTCAAATCCGAGTTCTGCAATCGCTTGCCTTAAAGGTTCATTTACGCCTAATTCTTCAAATGTCATAGTCAGTGTTGTTAAAAGTGTGTTTGCAGCTTTCGTGGGTCAAAGCGCGTAGTTGTTAAACTTACAAAGCTACTAATAAAAATCTTAATATCCCTCTCATTTTGGTTTATTAACAAGTGCCCCACA
>CAZDIC010000151.1:0-4300 GCA_964505395.1 uncultured Alistipes sp.
CGCTCGTTTGCCGGGGGGTAGACTGCTTTAGCCGCGCTGGCAACACACGGCCTAGATAAATGACGAACCGGAGCATTTTTTTCACTGCTGTGACACACTGCTCCGACATAACCCGGCTTATAGCCCGGCTGCTTTTTTTTATTTCTCTTATTTTCGCTGAAAAACCAAAACACGGTTTGGTGTGTTGTAGTGGTGATTATTCACTATAAAACTTCAAACTATGTCTACATCACCACTTCACGGCATTAAAGTCGTTGATTTTACCAATGTGCAATCAGGCCCGTCGTGCACGCAGATGCTGGCATGGCTCGGTGCCGAAGTTATCAAAATTGAACGTCCCGGCACCGGCGACGCTACTCGCAACGAACTGCAATTTGACCCCGATTGCCCGAGCTACTATTTCCTGCAACTTAACAGTAACAAGAGGTCGTTGACGCTCAACGCCGCCACTCCCGATGGTAAGGAGATTCTGATGAAGCTGATTAAGGGTGCCGACATCTTTGTGGAGAACTTGCACCCGGGAGCCATGGAGAAACTGGGCTTTGGGTGGAATGAGGTGCATAAAATGAATCCTCGTTGCATCTATGCAACAATTAAGGGGTTCCCGCCCACATCTAAGTATAAGGACTTAAAGGCCTATGAGCCTATCGCTCAGGTTACGGCCGGCGCGGCTTCAACCACAGGATGGTATGGCACCGAGTGCAACATCCCGACTCAGAGCGGTGCCGCTTTGGGCGACTCAAACACCGGTATGCACACACTTATTGGCATCCTCTCGGCGCTGCTGCAACGTGAAAAGACCGGTGAAGGGGCATTTGTGTATCAGTCGATGCACAACGCTTGCTTGAACCTTTGCCGTGTGAAAACTCGTGACCAACTCACTCTCGACAAAATCGGCTATCTCACGCAGTATATGCAATATCCGAATGAGAAATTTCCCGAGTATGTGCCTCGCTCAGGCAACACTGAGGGCTCGGGCGTATTTGGCTGGACTTTCAAGTGTAAGGATTGGGCCACTGACTCGAATGATTATGCGTATATTATTTTGCAGCGCGGTGAAAAAGATTTTGAGCAGGCTTGCAAAGCGTTTGGGTTCACCGATTGGCTTAACGACCCGAAATTCAAGACCGCCGATGCTCGCGACCGTAATAAAGATGCCATTATCAGCCGCATAGAGCAGTGGTCGATGATGCGTTCGAAATACGACGTTGTGAAGGAGTTGGCTCCGTTTGGCGTGCCATGTGCTCCGGTAATCAACACTAAGGAGTTGATGGCCGATGAGAGTCTCTATGATGGTAACACTTTGGTTAAAATCAACCAAGGAGGTAAAATCGGTGAGTTTGTTACTGTGGGCTGTCCGTTCACGCTGTCGACCTATCAACCAACCTACGGCCCATGTCCGGAGTTGGGCGCCGACACTGCCGACATCCTCAAATCGCTCGGTTACAGCACCGACGAGATGGCTGCTTTTGCGGCAAATGGCACAACTTAACTGTTTGAAAAAAATAGATAATAGAGCCATGCCGGCAACCGCTGTCGGCATGGTTTGGTTAACTTTAAAAACTATATTATGCAAAACTCAAATAATGCTCCCGAGCAGGTGACCGGCATGTGTGTGTTGGCGCGTGCGTTGAAACATTTGGGCATCGAAAATGTGTATGGTCTCGCAGGTATTCCCATTACCGAGGCCGCTTATATCATCCAGAAAGAGGGCGTGCGATTCATCGGCTTCCGTCATGAACAGCAAGCCGGTATGGCCGCTGCAACCGAGGGTTACCTCACAAAGAAACCGGGCGTGCTGATGACCGTGTCGTCGCTCGGGTTTATGAACGGCCTTACGGCAACGGCTAATGCAACGGTGAATTGCTATCCGATGATTCAAATTTCCGGCGCCTCCGACCCGGCCATGGTCGACATGAATATCGGTACATACGAGCAACTCGACCAATTTAACTGCGCAAAGCCTTATGTAAAGGCCGCGTTCCGTTGCTATCATGCCAAGGATATTCCGGCGGCTTTGGCCAGAGCATATCGTGTGGCTGTGTCAGGGCGGCCCGGTGGCGTGTATATCGACATGACTACCCCTGCGCTTGGCGAGGTGATGAACCGTGCCGATGTGGATAAACTGTTTTATGAGCCTGTGGATTTCTATTCGCCCACAGCACCCAATCCCGATGCTATTGCTCGGGCGGTGGAACTGCTCACAGGTGCCTCTCGTCCGGCAATTGTGCTTGGCAAGGGTGCGGCCTACTCGCAAGTGGATTGTAGAATTAAAGCGCTTATACGCCAACATAACATCCCTTACTTCCCGATGTCGATGGCGAAAGGCTTGATGCCTGACAACGACCGGCTGAGTGCTCTTGCTTGTCGTTCCACCATTATGCAGCAAGCCGATGTGGTGATGCTCATCGGTGCCCGCCTTAATTGGCTGTTGTCGTTTGGACGGGGTAAGTGGAGTGCCGACACCAAGTTTATTCAGCTTGATGTGGCACCGGATGAAATTGATATAAACAGGCCTATTGCAGCACCGGTGGTTGGCGATATCGGCATGTCGCTGTCGGCACTGCTAACCGCTCTCGATGGGAAGCAGTTAAACATCGACCCGAATTGGTTACCCTCTTTGCAGAAGGAGACAGCTGCAAAGCAAGCGAAACTGGCCGATGGGGTTTCCGCTGCGAAATCGGTAATGCCGATGAACCACCTTACAGCCTTGGGTGTGATTAAGCCGATTATGGAGAGTCATCCCGACCTTATTTTGGTCAACGAGGGTGCCAACACCCTTGATGAGGCCCGTGATTTGATTGATATGTCGCAACCGCGTCATCGCATCGACTGCGCCACGTGGGCAATTATGGGCATGGGGCTCGGCTCGGCCATTGGTGCCGCCGTAGCCACAGGTAAGAGTGTTGTGGCTCTCGTTGGCGATAGTGCTTTCGGTTTCTCCGGCATGGAGATGTCAACCATCTGTCGCTTCCGTTTGCCTATCACCGTGTGTGTGCTCAACAATGGCGGCATCTACAATGGTGTGGGTGAAACATTGGTTGAAACCACCGACCCGGCGCCTACAACACTCGATATCAATGCTCATTATGAGAAGATAGGGGAGACGTTTGGTGCTGATTGCGCTTATGTCACAACGCCGGATGAACTGAGAGAGGCCTTTACGAAGGCCGTTGAGAGTCGTCGCCCCAATATCATCAATGTGCAACTTGCGGCAAATGCCGGCAAGGAGAGCGGTCACATCGGTTATCTCAACCCTACACCGCTTATTCAGATAAAGGTGTGACCTCGTGAGTCTCGGGGTGTAATCTCCGTCGGTTATGCCTCGAGGCTCTTTCACTCAATAATTAGCTCTATTTATTATGTAAGTCAGTGATACTCTCATGATACATATTCTGTTATACGCCATTGTGCCAATTATCGTAGTGATGTTGGTGGGCTATGTCGCAGGGAAGAAGGGGATTTTTAATGCCAATGACGCCAAGGCTTTCAACAAAATTGTGCTTGATTATGCTTTGCCGGCAGCGCTTTTTGTGTCAATTACAGGTGCCAGTCGCGAGATGCTTATTCGCGACATTAAACTGTCGTTGATTGCGGCCGTGGGTGTTATGGCATGTTTCTTGTTGGTGTATTTTATCTACGCGTATGCATTTAAAGGTAACAGCCGGGCCGATGGTGCTGTAATGGCACTGATATGTGGGTCGCCTACAATCGGTTTCCTCGGTTTTGCTGTGTTGGAACCGATTTTTGGCACTCACCCTTCGGTGGCGCTGGTGGTGGCAATTGTGGGCATTGTGGTAAATGCAATCGGCATTCCCACCGGGTTGTCGTTATTGAATGCCGCCCTCGAAAAGGCTGCCCCCGGGCAGGAGCACCCGTCAACATTGCAATCGGTGGTGCATGCATTGCGCCAACCGGTGGCATGGGCCCCTATCTTGGCGGTTGTTTGGGTGGCTTTGGGCATACCTTGGCCGGCGTGGGCCAGTCCGTCGTTCGACCTTATCAAGGGTGCCAATGCCTCAATGGCGGTGTTTGCCGCCGGCATTACATTGTCGTCGATTAAGGTGAATATCAATTGGCAAGCGGTTTTGGGGTGCATTCTCAAACTGATTGTAATGCCCGCTGTGGTGCTTGTGCTTGGATTGATATTCAAGATGGAGCCAATGAATCTGAAAATGCTTGTTATTGCGTGCTCACTGCCACCGGCCTTCTCAGGCATTATTATCGCGAGTCAATATGACACGTATGAGGCTGTGGGCACCTCAACACTCGCTCTAAACATTGTGTTGTTCATAGCCTT
>CAZDIC010000152.1:0-4241 GCA_964505395.1 uncultured Alistipes sp.
CGGCAAATGCGTTTTATGGCGAGCCAAAGGCCTTTCACCGGCCCATGTTTGCGCAGCGCCTCAAGGGCGTATTGCGAGCAGGTGGGGGTGTAACGGCAGCTTGGCGGAAACAACGGCGAGATGGCTCCGCGATAAAACAGTATCGGGAGTTCCAGCAGTTTGGCTATCGCCTTCGAAATGGTGTGGGTGATTGTAGAGAGGGATGGTGTCATGGCTGATTTTGCCGTTAGTGTGGCTTGGTTTCATCGTCCGGTGTGGCGAATATCTTGCCGAGCAGACGTCGCATGGCCTTGTCGATGCGCTGATACTCCTCGGGGGCATTGGCAATGTAGATAAACGCAATGTCGATGGGAGTGCTGCCCGTAGGATTCACCATGGCCGGACGGGCCAACCGATAAGCCTCGCGCACTCGCCTACGCACTGCGACTCGGTCAACAGCGTGGCGAATGCGCTTTTTGGGCACGGTTATAAGAAATTGCACTTGGTTCCCGCGTGTGCGTCCGTCGTTTTCGGCCCACACAGCCCGCAAGGGGTAGGCTATCGCCGTGTGTGAGTTGCCCGAGACGGCAAACAGTCGGTCAACCGCCACTTTCGCGCAAAGTTTGTGTTCTTTTCCTAATGAAAATTGTTTCATGACTCTGCTTGGTTGTGAAATCAATGGGGATTGACGTGGTGGGGACGTAGTGAGGGGATTACGAGTTATGTTCCTTCAAAAACAGATCGAGGGCTGCAGTGATTGAGGGAGCTTTGGCGTTGGGTGCCTCGAGGTCGAGACGCAAGCCGGCCTCTTCAACAGCTTGGGCTGTGGCAGCGCCGAGACATCCGATCTGGATGTCGCCCTGCTTGAAGTCGGGGAAGTTTTTGATAAGCGATGCGATGCCGGCAGGCGAGAAAAACAGCAACATATCGTAGTCGAATTTTTCGCCGTTGGCAAAGTCGTTGCTCACGGTGCGATACATAACCGCTTTGGTGTAGTTGATTTTCGCGCTGTCGAGCAAGTTGGCATTCTCATCTTTATGCACATCCGACACAGCATAGAGGAAGTTCTCCTTGTTGTGTTTGGTGATAAAGGGCATCAAATCTTCGAGCTTACCTGTGCTGCCATGGAATATCTTACGCTTGCGATAAACAATATACTTCTGCAGGTAGAGCGCAATTGACTCGGTGGTGCAGAAATATTTCATGGTGTCGGGTATGGTGACACGCATCTCTTCACACAAACGGAAGAAATGGTCGATCGCTGTTCGAGCAGTAAAGATGATGGCGGTAAATTCGCTGATGTTAATCTTTTGCTGACGGAACTCTCGCGCACTTAAGCCTTCAACCTTGATGAAGGGTCGGAAAATCATCTCCACGCCGTAGCGAGCTGCGATATCGTAGTAGGGCGACTTTTCCGATGAAGGTTTTGGTTGAGAGATTAGAATTTTCGTTATTTTCACTTTATTAATTTAGTTCAGGGTTCCACATATTTCCCTGGCCAATAAACATGCGATTATGACAGGTATGATTTCTAAGGTGCAAAGGTACAAAATAAAATAGAGTAACGACGGGAAATTGTGGTAAAAAATTCTAAAGCCCTTGGAAATATAACAAATACGCGACACCACATACATCACTGCTGCGGTGATTAACATGGCGTTTGTGAGCCCGGGATAGAACAGCGAAATCACCGTGGGCACTATCAGGGCGATGCTCAGCAAGGTTTGCGAGGCGTTGAATCCGCGACGCAGCAGGCCGGCATTCACCTTGTCGGTGAACACATATCCGAGCGTGATGCATCCGGTGATGCCGAAGATGTAGTAGCCGAGCGCCAGCACCGCGAGGGCCAACACTGTGTGGGTGAGTTGGTCGGCATTGGTGATGGCGGCCATATTGCCGTGCCACATAAAGAGCAGCAACCCCTGGTAGACACACATCTGCAGCAGCAACAACACCATCACACGGCTCTCGTTGGCGGTGTGTTCGTCGAATACGTTAGCGCGTCGGCGAATCGAAAACAGGTCTTGCGGCACCGACTTGAAGATGCGCTTCACGTGCTGAATGTTCAGCCCGATGAGCACCATCACCCCCACAAGCACGGCCAACAGGCTCGAGTCGGCCCCTATCGACACCGGCGTGGCCACACACTCCATCCCCTCGCTCCACGAAGGCGCGTGGGTGGTGTAGAGTGTCATGTCGACGGGCGAGGTCGGGGCATCAACCTCGTGTGAGAGGCTCCAGGGAGTGGCTGTCATTGCAGTGTGTGACGTGTCGGTTTATTGTTGGGTTATTGTCTGCCCCCGGCGTGTTGTTCCACGCCGGGGTTCGTATTATCGGGTTGCCATAACCGCCGGGTTATTTCATCGAGCGACGGAACTCATCGCGCATCGTGTCGACAACATTCACAATGTAGTCGCCGGTCTTTTCGAGGGTGCTGATGATGTCCATATAGTAGATGCCGCTCTGATATTCATAGTGGCGGTTGTTGATATTCTCAACGTTGGCGGTGCGCAACTGGTTGCGCAGGTTGTTGATTTCGCGTTCGGCGTTATACGATGCTATAATGTCGTGTTCGTCGATATCTTCGATGTTCTGCAACAGCTTCAGCATGTTCTGCGAAGCGTGTTCCACATAGTTGAACATCACATTGATATTGTCGTAAATCTCCTCGTTGAAGTGGATGCCGCTCTGCTGTTTGCGAAGCAGTATCTTGCCGATGCCAAGCATGCAGTCGGCAATGCTCTCCACCTCCGAATCGATTGACAGCATGGCGGTCAAACGGCGTTTTGAATCGTTTGACAGACGACCCTCGGCGCATCGCTTCAGGTAGTTGGCAATCTCAATCTCCATGCGGTCGGAAATCTCCTCATATTTCTCCAGGCGAGAGTAGGTTTTGTTGAAATCGTCGCCGCCCGACTTGGTGTGAACCAGATCACGCGCCATAGGCAACATGCGCGCAACCCTCTCGGCAAACACATACATCTCTTTCTCGGCCTGCCCGATGTTGAGCTCCGAGGCACTGAGAATACCGCTGGAGATGAATTTGAGTTGGAACTCGTCGTCGCCGGCATGCTTCGCGGGCACAAGCACCTCCACAATCTTCACATACACCTTCGTCAACCATATCATGATGCTGAGGTTGATGAGGTTAAACACCGTGTGGAACATTGAAAGCCCGAACGACACACTCACCTGCATTTGGGTTATCAACGTGCGGTGGTGAATCAGGTCGGCATTGTCGGAGGGGAGGGCGTTGGCAAACACCTGATTATACATGTCGGGGTTCGCCGACTGCAGGTCGTTCACATAATTATATAGCGATTCGGGGTTCCCCTGACCAATGGCCTGGGTAATCCACGAGTTGAGCTCTACGAAGGGATAGAACACGGCAAGCGTCCACACCGTGCCCAGAAGGTTAAACAGCAAGTGACCCATGGCCGTGCGCTTGGCGGCAACATTACCGCTCATCGACGCCAACAACGGCGTGATAGTGGTTCCGATGTTCGACCCCAACACAAGGGCACACGCCAAATCGAACGTTATCCACCCCTTGCTACACATAATAAGCGTGATGGCAAACATCGCTGCCGATGACTGGATAATCATGGTCACAACCATGCCCACCAAGCAGAACACCAACACCGAACCGAAGCCCATCGAAGTGTATTGCTGCAAGAAGGCAAACATCTCGGGATTGCTCTGTAGGTCGGGCACATACTTGCTGATCATGTCCAAACCCATGAACAGGAACGCAAAGCCTATGGTGAACTCACCGATTGACTTCGTGCGCCCCTTGCTCGAAAACAACAGCGGCACCGACAAACCAATCAGCGGCAATGCAAATGCTGAGATATCTACTTTAAAACCAAACAGCGCAATAACCCATGCGGTGAATGTGGTACCCACATTGGCACCCATGATTACAGCCATTGACTGCGCCAAGGTCATTAACCCGGCGTTCACAAAGCTCACCACCATCACCGTTGATGCCGATGAACTCTGAATTAATGCTGTGATGAAGAAACCGGTTACGGTTCCGGTGAAACGATTACGCGTCATCGCACCAAGGATGTTGCGTAGCCGGTCGCCGGCGGCTTTCTGCAATCCTTCACTCATCACTTTCATTCCGTACAGGAATAGACCGACGGCTCCTATGAGCCCCAATAGATCGAGTATCGAATAATTCATGTGTCGGGCGTATCGGAGGAGAAGGTTTTTCGGCTCCTACGCCATCGCAAAGTTAGCAAACATTCCGTAAAATC
>CAZDIC010000153.1:0-4240 GCA_964505395.1 uncultured Alistipes sp.
ACTTGCAACTTTTTTTCTTCGGAATCATTATTTTTTATCCCGCCACACGAACTAATTGCAACGCCTACGAACACACATAGAGCCATCACAAAAAATTGTCCGAGTTTAACCATTTTGCCCATTTATTGCTATATAAGAATGTTATAAAACAGTTTTACATCATTACTAATATCTGCATATTTTTCAATACAAATAAAGATTTATTACGGTGATTTTCGTTAAAAGGCCTTAAACGCTACCTTATATTGCATAAAATCAGTATATTTTGAAAATTTATGCATAATTATGCGCGGATGCATATACGAAAAATCTCTACAAAATTAACAAAAAAATTTGGCACTTCATGTATGTTTATCATTTGCCCAACATTTTCAGTAATTCAACAACACAAAAAAAACTGTAAAAAAATTTCGTTATTCAAATAATTTACACTAACTTTGCGACAAACCTTGTAAGAGAGACTTGCAAACTTCAAGAAAAACCACCTCTACGTCCAAGGTTACGATTTTATAAACTACTAATAAAAGTTGACAGCTAACATCCCCCGGCAAGGCCTCTACGAGAACTCTGTTTCGGGGATAAAATATCAACCTGAAAGAACCAAAACAACTATGGCACGTTTACACATCGACAATCTTGACACCAAGATTCTGCAGATGCTGGTCGATAACGGTCGCAAACCGTTTTTGGAAATCGCGCGTGAGTGCGGTGTTTCCGGAGCAGCAATCCACCAGCGCATAGCCAAACTTCAGGCAACAAATATCCTGGAAGGCTCACGCGCTCTCATCAAACCCACCACTCTGGGTTACGACACATGCGCATTTGTTGGTATCTTCCTGAAAGACACCGACCAGTTTGACTCAGTGGTTGAACGACTGAAAGAAATTCCCGAAGTCGTTGAATGCCACTTCACAACCGGACAGTACGACATGCTCATCAAAGTCTATGCTAAAGACAATGAGCACCTGTTGCACCTCATTCACGAGAAGATTCAACCCCTCGGAATGTTACGCACAGAAACTCTCGTATCATTCCGCGAAGTATTCAGCCGCGCGCTTCCCGTTACCACACAGAAGCTCTAAGCCAAATACACAACCAACCGAACACGCGGGTTGCCGAACCACTTCGGCAACCCGTTTTTTGTGGCAACACATCTGCCACGCCACAGCAAATATCGGGCAAGCGCACAGCATAAAAAAAAGCGAGAAAAAGTAACAGAAAAATTTGGGCATTCTAACTATTAATTTTTACCTTTGTGCACCACATTAACGGCAAGCACTGCGACGCCGCTAATCAGGGGTGTAAATAGCAATACTACTATCACACCACAGCGCTATTAAAACAGAACAACAACATTCAGAAATACAACAACATGATTTTTAATTTTCGTATAGTATCTGACGAGGTCGACAATTTCAAGAGAGAGATAAAGATTGATGCTGACTCCACCTTTTTAGACTTGAAAAATGCCATATGCGAAAGCGTGGACTACGACAAAAATCAGATGTCTTCGTTCTTCATTTGCGACGACAATTGGGAGAAAGAGAAAGAGATTACCCTCGAAGACATGGGCTCTGACTCTGACCAGGATGTGTATTTGATGGATGACACTGTGCTCTCTGACCTTATCGACGATGAGGGTCAAAAGTTGATGTTTACCTTCGACTACATGACCGACCGCTCATTCTTCATGGAAATGAAGGAGTTGATTCCGGGCAAAAACCTTATGGACCCTATTTGCTCACTTTCGTTGGGCAAAGCTCCGGCACAGAATGTTGACTTCGATGAATTTGAAGCCAAAGCCGATGCCAAAGCGGCTGCTGCAGCCACCGAGGATATGGACGAAGAATTCTTCGGCTCTGACTCGTTCAACGAAGACGAATTTGACGTAGACGGTTTCGATGAAATGACCTTCGACAACTAATCTACCAATCGATAACGACATTACGAAACGCAACATCAACGCCCCATAGGCAAGCCAAAGCTTGATATGGGGCGTTGTTAACCAAACACTTATCACAATGACAGCTGAACACAACCGGGAATTGGAACTGGCTTGGGAATATGTGGAACACACCGGCGTGAGCATTTTTCTCACCGGTAAGGCCGGCACAGGCAAAACCACCTTTCTGCGCACACTGCGCGAAAAAAGCACCAAGTCGATGGTTGTGGTTGCCCCCACAGGCGTAGCTGCCATCAATGCCGGAGGAGTGACCATTCACTCGTTTTTCCAGTTGCCAACATCGCCCTATGTGCCGGGGAGTGAATACCGCGACAAATTCAGTTTTTCACGCGACAAACTGCGCATCCTGCGTGCCCTTGACCTTCTCGTAATTGATGAGATTTCAATGGTGCGCGCCGACCTGCTTGATGCCATCGACAACGCGCTACGCAAGTACCGTCGGTCATCGAAGCCCTTTGGAGGTGTTCAATTGCTAATGATTGGCGACCTTCAACAATTGGCCCCCGTGGTCACTCAGCAAGATGAAGTGTTGTTACGTCCACACTACACAACCCCCTATTTTTTTGGCAGCAAGGCACTTGCGCAGATTCAATACATCACCATTGAACTAACAAAAGTCTACCGCCAACAAAATCAGCGATTTGTGGAGCTACTGAATCACATACGCGAGAACCGACTCACATACGAGGATTCCGAGCTGCTCAACACGCGCCTTGATCCGTCGTTCCGACCTGACACCGGTAGCGACTTCATCCGTCTCACCTCTCACAATTTCATGGCCGATGAATACAACAACAGCGAACTTGAGAGCCTCGACACTCCGCGATTCACCTACACGGCCCACGTAAAAGGGAATTTCCCCGAGTTATCCTACCCTACCGCAATGCAGCTCACGCTGAAAAAGGGCGCACAGGTGATGTTCATTAAAAACGACTCATCGGGCGAGCACCTCTACTACAACGGAAAAATCGGGCATGTGACGCGAATAGCCAATGGTGTGGTTGAAGTGCAATGCCCCGGCGACAACGAGCCGATAGCGGTAACACCGCAAGTGTGGGAAAACGCAAAATACACCATCAACGAGACCTCAAACAAGATTGAGACCGAAATACAAGGTACATTCAGCCAGATACCGCTCCGTTTGGCATGGGCAATCACCATCCACAAGAGCCAAGGCTTAACTTTTGACCACGTGATTATTGATGCCGAGGCATCGTTTGCCTCCGGACAGGTCTACGTGGCACTCAGCCGTTGCAAAACGCTGGAGGGGATTGTACTTGCATCACCCATTTCGCGCGCCTCGCTCGGCATCGACCCAACCGTTGAGAACTACATTGTGCAACAAGAGGTTGAGGCTGCTCGAAGCATCGACCGACTGCCGTCTATCAAGCAAGAATATTATCGCAGCCTCCTGCTTGAGCTATTCAACTTCAGCGACATCACAAACCCGCAAACATCGCTGTCACGTCTGCTCACACAAACATTCCGTCATTCTTATCCCGCCGAAACCGACACCCAGCAGCAGATTGGAATTAAGCTCAAGGACTCAGTGATTGAAGTTGCCGACAAATGGATTACAATGCTTGCGTCAACGCCATACGACACTTTGCGTTGCGATGCAATACAAACTCGTGTGTGCAACAGCGCAATCTATTTCAGTAAACAACTTAAAAGCATTTTCAGCGACTCGCTGAAACGTGCCGCCTACGTGAAGACCGACAACAAAAAGGCCTCACAGCGCATCGGAGAACTTGTCACTGAACTTCAACAACTACTCAAACAGCGCATCTACATTCTTGACAGTGTGGCCGAAGAAGGCTTCTCAATCAGCTCTTACCTGCAAACTAAGGCAAGAGCAAGCCTCGATGCCAGCCGCAACCAACGAGCCTCACGACTAAGCAAATCATCAGGCTCTACGCTTGCCCAGTATGCCAATAAACGGCTTAAACCGCTATCGGCCCCCAAGCTCAAAGAGCCGAAAGAGCCCAAACAGTTAAGCCACGAAACATCCTACCAAATGTTTCTCAACGGCATGACACGCAACGAGATAGCCAAAGAGCGCAAAATGGTACCATCAACCGTTACCAGCCACTTGATGCGTTATGTTGACGAAGGCAAACTTGAATTGCGCGACATTCTCACACCGGTGACCTACAACACCATTGTTGACGCTATCAATTCAACACCTCGCACCGCCGATGGCAGGATTAACTTCGAGGGTATAAAAGCTCGCCTGGCCTCCGACATCTCCATCTGGGACATCAAACTCGTTGCAGC
>CAZDIC010000154.1:0-4195 GCA_964505395.1 uncultured Alistipes sp.
GCACCACATGGATGACCAACTTTGTGAGTGTATCCACCGGTGCTGCGCGCTATCAGGACATCTCGCTCAATCCGCAGAAGTTGGCCGGTCAGTGTGCCAAACTCAAATGCTGCCTTAACTTTGAGGTCGACACCTATGTGGAAGCCTCGAAGAAACTCCCCGGCAAGGATGTGCGTTTGGAAACCGCCGATGCCACCTACTACTACTTCAAGGCCGATATCTTCAACGGTGAAATCACCTATTCAACAGATAAGAACATCCCCGCCAACCTGGTGACACTGTCGGCAGCGCGTGCGTGGGAGGTTATCGCCATGAATAAGAAGGGTGAGAAACCGGTGTCGCTGAAGGAGGATGCAGATAAGGAGAAACCGAAATCGGCCTATGCCGACATCCTTGGCCAGGACTCATTGACCCGTTTCGACAAAAAGAAGAAGAAACGCAAGAAGGACGACGGGCGCAAGGGCGCGGCTGAAGATAAGGCGGAGAAGACCGACAAAGCCGAGAAACCGGAAAAGGAAGCCAACCGCAAGGCCGACAACGAGGAGAATCGCAAGGAGGGTAACCGCCGTAACGACCGCCGAAAGAACGATAACCGCAAGGCTGACAAAGCCGAAAAAGCTGAGAAGGCCGACCGTACCGAAAAGGATGTCAACTCAAAGACTGACAATGCCGAGAAGGCGGAGAACCGTTCGGGCGAGAAATCCAAGCAACCTGCAGCCGACGGCGAGCAGCAACCCAAGAGCGAGCAACAACCGAAGAACGGCCATCGTCAGGATCGCAACCGTAACCGCAATCGCAACCAACGTGGCCCCAAAAACGGTGGCAACGCCGGAAATGGAGGTAACGGAGGTAATGCCAACGGAGGCGGCAATGGTGGTAGTTCAAACGGGAATAACAACGGTGCCCAAGGCGGCAATAACGGTAATCCCAACGGGAATAACCGGGAAGTCAACGGAGGTGCCGGAGAATAGAAATGATGAATAAATTGTGCATATTGCCATTAGTTGTTGCAATGCTCACGGCATTGGCGTTTGGCGCGTGCTCGGGAGTGAACAACGACTATAGCGAGTATCGCAACCTTAACGCAACGGGATGGCGATATGCCGACACTCTGAAATTTGTGCCTATCCACACCGACTCGCTCTGTCGGGGGCATTTTGTGGTGGCCATGCGTCATGATGAAACTTACCAATACAAAGATTGTTGGCTTGAGGTTACATCACACGACGAGTCCCATCGCCGAGGTGGGGTGGCTGTTGTGCGCCGTGACACGGTTCACTTTGTGCTCACCGACCGCTTTGGCAACCACACTGGTCATGGCATAGGCGCATCGTTTCAGCTTGCAGATACATTGCCACAGGTGTTACACGCAACCGGTAACCCTGTGGCAATAAAACATATAATGAGAACTGACACCCTTCAGGGGGTTAGTCAGATAGGGCTCTTCTTTGTGCCAAGCCGATAGCGTGGCCACTGACGGGCCTTGATAGGGCCAATAGATACAAAACTATGCAACAATTATTGTTACTTACAGCCAACGAGGCTGCCGTGCGTTGTGGCAAACTGCAAACATTGATGCGCGAAAAGGGGATAACCGGTTTGCTCATCAACGACAATGCCAACCTTTACTACCTTTGCGGGCGTGTGTATTCAGGCTTTGCCTACCTTCCCGTTGAGGGGCGCGCAGTGTGGTTTGTGCGCCGTCCGGTGGAATTGACCGGCGACGATGTGGAATATATCCGTAAACCGGAGGATATTCCCGCAAAACTCGCAGAGCGCGGCATTGACTTCCGCGGAACCACCGGTATCGAATTCGACATTGCTCCCTATTCGCTTGCTTCGCGCTTGATGGGGGTGTTTGAGGGAAATGAATTTGCCAATGCCAACGACCTTTTGCGCACAGCCCGCTCGGTGAAAACCGATGCCGAAATTGCTTTGCTGCGCGAGTCGGGCATAAAGCATGAAAAGGTTTATCGCCAAGTGCCCAAACTCTACAAGCCGGGCATGACCGACCATCAGTTCCAGGTTGAGATTGAACGTCTCAGCCGTTTGGAGGGCTGTTTGGGCCTGTTCCGCATCTCGGGACAATCAATGGAACTGTTTATGGGCAACATCCTCACCGGCAACAACGCCGATGAGCCAACCCCCTACGATTTCGCTATGGGTGGCGCCGGACTTGACGCTTCACTCCCGGTGGGCGCATCGGGCGAAGCCATCAAGGAGAACAGTACCGTGATGGTTGACCTCAACGGCGACTTCAACGGCTATATGACCGATATGACTCGTGTGTTCTCGGTCGGCGAAATCAGTGATTTGGCAAAGCAGGCACATCAGTGCTCGCGCGACATCTGCCGTATGTTTGAGGCTGAGGCACTTCCGGGCGTGGAGGCTAAAGCGCTCTTCCAAAAGGCCGATGAGATGGTCAAGAGTCGTGGCTTGGAGAAATACTACATGGGCCACCGCCAACATGCCGCCTTTATCGGTCACGGTTTGGGTATCGAGATTAACGAGATGCCGGTTATTGCACCGCGCAGCAAGTCGTTGCTCGAACCGGGTAACATCATCGCTTTGGAACCGAAATTTGTGATTCCCGGCGAGGGTGCGGTAGGCATAGAAAACACCTACCTTATAACCGAAAACGGTGCTGTGTCGCTCACAAACGCCCCCGAGGAGATTCTCCCTCTGGGCCTTTAACACAAGATAAAAGAACGAAATTATGATAACCTCCGACCAAACCACAAACATGGCGCAACCCGACCTTCACACATCGGAAGATTCCACGTTGTCAACTTTGCCCAACGACTTTGTGCTCACCTCAGTGCATCCCGAATTGGCGAAGAAAATCGACAAGAAGGTGTTTCATTTGGTGGGTGAAGCAGCCGACAGCCTCAACCGCGAATGTTACGTGGTGGGTGGCTATGTGCGCGATTTGATGCTGCACCGTCGGTCGAAGGATATCGATTTCGTAACCGTAGGTAGTGGCATTGAGGTGGCTCGCGAAGTGGCCGGGAAACTGAAAAAAAGCCATCTGAGCGTGTTTCGCAACTTCGGCACCGCGCAGGTGAAAAACTACTCCTATGAGTTGGAGTTTGTTGGTGCGCGCAGGGAATCGTACAAGCGCGACAGCCGTAACCCGATTGTGGAGGATGGCACACTGCTTGACGACATCTCGCGTCGCGATTTCACCATCAACGCCATGGCGCTCTGTGTCAACGGCAACCGTTTCGGCCATCTGATCGACCTTTATGACGGTGAAAACGATTTAAAAGACCGGTTGATTCGTACACCCCTCGACCCAGATATCACTTTCAGCGACGACCCGTTGCGCATGATGCGCGCTATCCGCTTCGCCACCCAACTTGACTTCACCATCGTCCCGGAAACCTTCGAGGCCATCCGTCGCAATGCCTCACGCATCTCCATCATCACTCGTGAACGTATCATGGACGAGTTGATGAAGATAATGAAAGCGCCGAAACCTTCGATAGGGTGGACCCTGCTGTTGCAGAGTGGATTGTTGAAACTGATTTTCCCCGAAATGAGTGCTTTGCGCGGCGTGGAACAGGTGCGCGGCGTGGGACATAAAGATAACTTTTATCACACTTTGGCTGTGCTCGACAATGTGGCCGAGCACAGCGACAATGTGTGGTTGCGCTGGGCGGCCCTGCTCCACGACATCGGTAAACCGAAAACCAAACGCTGGGACGATAATGCCGGGTGGACCTTCTACGGCCACAATGTGGTGGGTGCCAAGATGGTGCCGAGCATCTTCAAGAAAATGAAGTTCCCGCTCAACGACAAAATGAAGTATGTTCAGAAGCTTGTGGAGCTCCACATGCGCCCCATTGCGTTGGTTGAGGACGAGGTGACCGATTCGGCTGTGCGCCGACTGCTGTTCGACGCCGGCGATGATGTCGACGATTTGATGCTGCTATGCTCGGCTGACATTACCTCGAAAAACCGCGATAAGGTGGAGCGCTTCCGTGCAAACTACGAACTGGTGAAGCAGAAGATGGTTGAACTGGAGGAGCGTGACCGCATTCGCAACTTCCAGCCGCCGGTCGACGGCATTGAAATCATGCACACCTTCGGGCTTGGCGAGTGCCGTCAGGTGGGTGTGATTAAAGAGCGCATAAAGAATGCAATTCTCGATGGTGAGATACCCAACGAGCATGATGCCGCACGCGAGTTTATG
>CAZDIC010000155.1:0-4166 GCA_964505395.1 uncultured Alistipes sp.
GTAGTTGTTGTTGACTGCAAAATTAGCCATTTGTTACGGATTTTTGTGTATCTTTGCACGGAATTTGTGTGCTATTCAATGCACTATTTTGATATTCGGCTTGTTGTGACGATATGTTATGATGCATGTCGCACTGTGAGCGCAAAGTGGTGTTGATGCACCGATGCAAAGTTTTATCATGTTTACTGTAGATCATTTTTCTGAAATCGTTGAGAAGGCTATTGCAGGCCTCGACTTGTCGGCCGAGCCTTCAGGTTTATATCTCCCCATTCGCTACACGCTCGATGGCGGTGGTAAACGTTTGCGCCCCACGTTGTTGTTGGCAACTGCAGCTGCATTTGGCGCTTCGCCCGAGTCGGTGATTAATCAGGCGTTGGGTGTGGAGATGTTTCATAATTTCACATTGCTACACGATGATGTGATGGACAATGCCGACATGCGTCGTGGCCGTCCCACGGTGCACCGCCGTTGGAACAGTTCAACAGCAATCCTTTCAGGTGATGCTATGCTGACCCTTGCAACGCAGTTGGTCGCGAAGTGTGATGCCGACAAACTGGCTGAAGTCTTGGCTTTGTTTAACAAAACGGCCATCGAGATTTATGAGGGGCAGCAGTATGATATGGACTTTGAAAGCGAGGTGAATGTGAGCGTTGACAGCTATCTGGAGATGATTCGTTTGAAGACTGCAGTGCTGTTGGGCTGTGCTTGTCGCATGGGCGCAATTATGGCTAACGCAGATGCAGAGTCGTGTGATGCGATGTATCGTTACGGTGAACTGATGGGCTTGGCGTTCCAGCTGCAAGATGATTACCTCGACACCTATGGCGATCCGGCTATGTTTGGTAAAGAAATTGGTGGCGACATCATCAATGAGAAGAAAACATGGCTCTGGATTAATGCCATGGCTGAGCGTGGCGAGGATATGAATCGTATTCTCGAACGCAAACTCACCGATTATCTCAAAATACAGGAGATTAAGAGTGTGTATGACTCGCTTAACCTGCCTGAGCGCTCTCACGATTTAATTGTTGACTATGTAAATCGGGCTGTTAAGGCCTTGGACGATGCTAAGATATCGTCGGAAGCACACAGCTTCTTTATGAATCTTGCGCAACGTACTACTTCGCGTAAATACTAAGCATAGTATTTACTACTTAGACTCTGAATTGATGACTTTTATTGACTCGCACACACATCTCTATGATGAGGTGTTTGAAAATGCCGGTGTGGATGCGGTGGAGAAATCTATCGCTGCCGGTGTTACTCACTTGTTGTTTCCCGGTACATCTTTAGACGAACTGCCGAAAATGAAAGCTTTGGCAGCCCGTTTCCCCGAGAATATCAGTATGCTTGCAGGGCTACATCCTACCGAATTAACCGATGACCCTCAATCGGCATTAGCTGTAGTGGCTCGAGAACTTGCCGACCCGACACTCAAATACGTTGGAGTAGGGGAGATTGGTATTGACCTTTACTGCGACGATATGTCGCATTGCGATAAACAGATGCAGGCATTCGACTATCAGTGCCGATTGGCCTTGCAACACAATTTGCCCATCGCAATTCATTGCCGCGACGGATTGGATCAAACGCTTGAAGTGCTTCAAGGTCTGCCGCAGGTGCCACAGGGGGTGTTTCATTGTTTTGGTGGTACGGAAGCCGATGTGGAACGCATTCGTGCGGTGGGTGACTTCTATTTCGGCATTAACGGCATTGTGACTTTTAAGAACACTTGCCTGCGGGAAACTTTGCCGTGTATCGGTCTCGATAGAATTTTGCTTGAAACAGATGCTCCCTATCTCGCCCCGGTGCCTTATCGCGGTAAACGAAACGACAGCTCGTTCATTTCACTGATTGCCGCGCAAATCGCGCAAACTTTGGGTGTGGATGTTGAGAAAGTGGCCACAGTGACTACCGCGTCAACAAAATCGCTGTTTAATCTGCGGTAAAGGCAAATTTTGACAACCCTCATTAAATTAATTTCACATAAAATTTGGCGAATTATCAGTACCTTTGTGCTGCATAACCCCGCTTTCTCCAATATGGCGCCGAATGAGGTGCTGTGTGACCTATCAACGACATTATTTAAACCCGTTATAACGTAAAAAACTTATGAAAAAGAGTGCTTTGCAAAAAGCTCGTGCAACTTACCAGCCTAAGTTGCCTATCGTTCTCACCGGTGCTGTTCGCGCCGTTGAAGGACAAGCAACTCAGTCGGTAGCTGACCAAGAAGCTATCAAAAACTTGTTCCCCAACACCTACGGTCTGCCCGAATTGAAGTTTGAGAAAAATTCAAATCCCACAGCCGCTAAACCGTTGAACGTTGGCGTAATCTTGTCAGGTGGTCAAGCCCCCGGTGGACACAATGTTATCTGCGGTCTGTTTGACGGTATCAAGAAAATTCATCGCGACAGCCAGCTCTACGGCTTCCTCATGGGCCCCGGCGGTTTCGTTGATCACAACTACGTTGAATTGACCTCTGACATCATCGACGACTATCGAAACACCGGTGGTTTCGACATCATCGGCTCCGGCCGTACAAAACTTGAGACAAAGGAACAGTTTGACAAGGGTCTTGAAATCCTTAAGGAACTCAATATCCAAGCACTCGTAATTATCGGTGGTGACGACTCAAACACCAACGCTGCTGTCCTCGCTGAATACTACAAGAGCATCAACGCCGGTGTACAGGTAATCGGTTGCCCGAAGACCATCGACGGTGACTTGAAGAACGACCAGATTGAAACTTCATTCGGTTTCGACACCGCAACAAAGGTTTACTCTGAGGTTATCGGTAACATTCAACGCGACTGTAACTCAGCTAAGAAATACTACCACTTCATTAAGTTGATGGGCCGCTCTGCCAGCCATATCGCTTTGGAGTGCGCACTCCAGTGCCAACCTAACATCTGCATCATCTCTGAAGAGGTTGAAGCTAACAACATGACTCTCGATGAGGTTGTTGACTACATCGCCAACATCGTTGTTAAGCGCGCTGAAAAGGGCATGAACTTCGGTACCGTTCTTATCCCCGAAGGTTTGATTGAGTTCATTCCTGCCGTTAAGCGTTTGATCGCCGAGTTGAACGACTTCTTGGCTGCAAATGCTGCCGAATTCGCAGAAGTTGCTGCTGCCGATCAACGTCAATACATCATCGACCACTTGTCAGCTGAAAACGCTGCCGTTTACGAATCGCTTCCCGAAGGTGTTGCTCGTCAGCTCAGCCTCGACCGCGACCCCCACGGTAATGTACAGGTATCACTCATCGAAACCGAAAAACTCCTCTCTGAAATGGTTGGTAAGAAACTTGCCAAGCTTAAGGATGCAGGTGAGTTCAAGGGTAAATTCTCTGCACAACATCACTTCTTCGGTTACGAAGGACGTTGCGCAGCTCCTTCAAACTTCGATGCTGACTACTGCTACGCATTGGGTTACAATGCAGCTTGCTTGATCCGCAGCGGAGTAACAGGCTACATGTCGTCGGTTCGCAACCTCACCAAACCTTCTGTACAGTGGATTGCCGGTGGTATTCCTATCACTATGATGATGAACATGGAACGTCGTCACGGTGAAATGAAGCCCGTTATCCAGAAGGCTCTCGTTCGTCTCGATGGCGCGCCTTTCCAGAAGTTCGCTTCTCAGCGTGAGGAATGGGCTTACAACACATGCTACGTTTACCCCGGCCCCATCCAATACTTTGGCCCGGCAGAAGTGTGTGACCAACCCACCAAGACCCTCCAATACGAGCACCAAGGCAAGTAATCCATCTCCGAATCACCCTTCGCGGTTGGCTGCTTTGTCAACTTGCGCATGACGGTGATTGCTTCGATGACGATTACTTCGTAATAAAAAGCGAGTACATGCTTAATTTGCATGTGCTCGCTTTCTTTGTCGGTTGTTTCGAATATTTTGCAGAAAAAGATTTGAGGTTTTTTATATCCGATGTGATTTTATATTTTATTTGGGGATAAGAGTTTATTTTTATATCTTTGCCAAATAAACCCGTCACATTTCATTTGCCTTATGTCGAATAAACAGAACCCACTTTCTCGCCTCTATCGCAAACTTTGTGAAACTCGATGGTTCTATACTTTCACCGCCAGTTGCACCGCAACCATCGTTGGTATCTCACTCACGTTCGGTATTAACGGTTGCCGTGAATCACA
>CAZDIC010000156.1:0-1109 GCA_964505395.1 uncultured Alistipes sp.
TGGAACTGGGTGGGGGTCATGCCGGTGATGTGCTTGAAGTATTTTCCGAACGACGACTGGTTTGAGAAGTTGAGCTCGTAGGCCACCTGTTGCACATTCTTGCCCGAGTAGCGGAGCAAATTTTTTGCCTCCTGAATCACATAATGGTCGATCCAATCGGCAGCCGAGCGGCCTGTGGCATCCTTAATCAAAAACGACAGATATTTGGGCGAGATGCACATCTTGTCGGCATAGAAACCTATTGAGCGCTCGCTGCAGTGATGGTCGCGCACCAGGTGCAGGAAGGTTTTGGCGTATGCCAATTTGCGCGAATAAGGTTTCTTCTCCTCGGCAGCCATGTTCTCCTCGCCGAAAGCCATAATCTGATAGGCAGCAGCAGCCATCAGCGACTTGGCAATCAAGCGGTTATAACGCGAATCCTCGGTTGAGATTTGGTGAAGCATCTCAAAATAGCGAATCAAGCGTTCGGCTTTGCCATCGTTGAGCGGCACCACAGCCTTTGCCGAGGTGAAGATGTTGGTGTTGATGGCTTTAAGGTCGATGTTCAGGTCGTTGGCAAACTTGCTGGTGGTGAACATCAGATAAGCATCGTGGTCGGTGCCAATCCACTCGATTGGCTGGAACACCTGGCCGGGAGCAACAAACAACAGCGACGACGGGGGCACATCGACAGTGGTACTGTCGATTTCAATCTTCAATGTACCTTTTACACACACAATCATGGTGTGGCCGTCGAATCGGCGCGCTTCATCGGAATAGAGCCGTGCAGCATCGGTGGTGATGTGCGACAACAGACAGTCCTGACCGAGGTGGCTATACTCCTCCGAAAGGGCTTTAATCACAGCTATTTTCGAGAAATTCAGCGGGGCGTCTTCGAGCTGCTTCTGATGCTTCATGATGGTTGATTTATTAATGCAATGATTGTCACAAATTTAGTAATTATTCTCGTGAAAGCGCCACTGCATCTGTTAATTTTACACAATATCACCGGTTAAGGTGTGATATAACGCTCTGATTTTCGGAGTTTGAGCAATGTGGAATGAATGATTATTAGTAATTTTGCAGCGGAAACCCATTATCATGTCAGAAGCGACACCACATATCACAGA
>CAZDIC010000156.1:1209-4118 GCA_964505395.1 uncultured Alistipes sp.
AAGGTTATCAAGTTTCTCATCCCGCTCATTGTGAGTGTGGGGCTGTGTGTTGTGATGTTTCGCGACATCGACTTTTATGGCATGGTGGCGGTGATTAAGCACGACTGCGACTTCCGTTGGATTGCGCTGATGCTTGCGCTGAGCATCATCCCGATGGTGCTGCGCGGCCTTCGTTGGGGCATACAGCTGAAAGCCTTGGGGGTGAGAGTGCCCGCCTACGTGCTTGCGCTCAGCTTCTTCGGCACATACGCCGTGAACCTGGTGTTCCCCCGCCTGGGCGAAGTGTGGCGCACCGGCTACATTGCCTACCGCCACAAGGCACCGTTCTCCACCGTGTTCGGCTCGATGATTGCCGACCGTTTTGCCGACCTTATCACAGTGCTTCTGCTCACCGTGGCCACATTTATCGTGGCACGTGACCCGATAATCGACTTTGTGCGCACCTATCCCGAGGCCTACCAAAAGTTGGCCGCATTGGTGACCTCTCCGATTGCCTGGATAGCCTTAGTGGCAGCGATAGGCGCTGTGTGGGCCCTGCTCGTGAAGTGTAACCACCCCCTTGTGGCCAAACTTCGCACCTTTGTCAACGGCCTCATCGAGGGTTTCCTCGCCATAGTGAACATGCAGGGGAAACTGCGTTGGACACTGCTCACCATCGGCATTTGGGGCTGCTACTTCATCCAGATGGTGGTGTCGTTTCACGCCTTCCCCCTCACCGAGCAGTTGCTGCAGCAACACGGGCTGATAGTGGTGTTGGTTTGCTTTGTGCTCACCAGCATCGCCATGGGCATCCCCTCAAACGGCGGCATCGGCCCCTACCAAACCACCCTACTGTTTGCTCTGAGCCTGTTTGTGGGCCCGCAACTCGCTTCGGGCGCACTCACCCACGATGAATTCCTTACCATCGGCGCCGCCTTTGGTAATGTCATAATAGCCTCTCAAACAGTGTTGTTAATCGCTGTGGGGCTGATAACCTTTGCATGCATCAGCATCGACAACCGTCGTGCTCGCCATGCAGCACTTCAAGAAGTAACTCATTAACCAACTAATATCAAATCCAAGGAATTAAAAACAATGAACAATCCCTTAAACTACCGCTGTGCAAAGGTAGCCCTCACATTGCTTGCAGGGCTTACAATTAGCGCTAACGCTGTTGCCGACGATGAGTATCCACAACTCACCGACGTGCCCACAGTCTACATTGACACCGAGAATTCAGTTGCAGTCACCAGCAAGGAGGACTATGTGAAAGCCACCCTGCGCTACGTCGACGCTTCGGGTGTAACAGTCTACGACGGCACCAACATTCGTGGCCGTGGCAACTCTACCTGGGGCCTCGCCAAGAAGCCCTACCGCATTAAATTTGACAAGAAACAGAAATTCCTCGGCAAGGAACGCGCCAACGCCAAGAGCTGGACGCTCCTCGCCAACTACGCCGACAAAACCTTGATACGCAACGCTGTGGCTGCGTGCATCGGCGATTTTGCCGGACAACCGTTTACCGCCGCAGCCAAGTTTGTCGACCTGGTGCTCAACGGCACCTATCTGGGCAACTACCAGATTTCCGACCAGATGGAGGTGCGCGAAAAGCGCGTTAACATCACCGAGCAGGCCGATTCAATCACCGACGACAGCAACATCACCGGAGGCTACTTCATGGAAGTTGACGGTTTTGCCGAGTCGGAAGATGTGTATATCACCACAAGCAAGGGTGTGCTTATCACCATCAAATCGCCCGACGAGGATGTGATTGACCAACGCCAAATCGACTACATCCGCGAGCATATCAACAAGTTTGAGGCCGCACTGTTCTCGAGCGACTTCACCGACCCCGAGAAGGGCTATCGCCCGTATGTCGACCCAGAAACCCTCGCAAGCTGGTATGTAGCTTCGGAGCTCACCGGTAACCCCGACTGCTTCTGGAGCACCTACATCTACAAGGAGAAGGACGATGATAAAATCTACTGGGGCCCGCTGTGGGACTATGATATCGCCTTCAACAACTGCAACCGCGTGGGCGATGTGTCGCGCGCGCTGATGCTTAACAAAGGTTTCGGCGACAACCTCACCAAAGTGTGGGTGAAACGCATGTGGCAAGACCCCTGGTTTGTGCAACTCATTCAAGACAAGTGGCAACAGATGGTCGACGACGGCATCGAGCAACATATCATCGACTACATCGACAGCGTGGCAGCCGAGATTGAGCAGTCGCAGCAGAAGAACTACACCAAGTGGTCGATTAACACCCGCGTGTACAACGAGATTGTGCTCTTCAACACCTACGCCGAGGGGATAACCTACCTCAAGGAGTTTATCCACAACCACTGCGCATACCTCACCGAGGCATTTGCCGACGCTGCCAACGAGTCGCTCCCCACCGCAGCCTTTGAGCCCGACAGCCAATATTTCTACCTCATTGAAAACTATGGCAGCAAGCTCTATGTTGACTACGACAACAACGACCTCGTGGTGATGAACAGCCGTCGCAGCGATTCAAGCTCTCAGCAGTGGTATTTCGCTCCGGTTGCCGACACCAACTACTTCCGCATCATCAACAACTCCAACGGTAAGGCTATCACCGACGCCGCTACCGCCACAACCAATTGGGGCACAACAACCTACAACACAGGCGCACAGCTCACCCTCACCGACGTTGACGAAGATAACACCGCTCAAGAATGGATGTTCGACCCCATCAGCACCGGCAACCGCTATGCTGTGGTGAACCGTAAAACCAACCTTGCATGGAACAACTCGGGCGGCGGCACAAGCGACGGCACCCACGCCATCAGCTGGACCAACGACAGCAACAATGCAAGCAAGAGCACTCGCCAATGGCGCCCCGTGAAGGATGCCGCACGCGAAAGTTCATCGCTGGCCACCCTGCCCGAAGGCCCCGACTATATGGT
>CAZDIC010000157.1:0-4091 GCA_964505395.1 uncultured Alistipes sp.
ATGGAGAATGAGTATTACGACACCACTTTGCAGGCCTACTTCAATAATGAGAACCGACAGGTTCACAAACTATATAAGAAGGTGAGCGAGGAGTTCCCGCTGTCGAAGTTGATGCCGAAGTTCATGTTCCTTGAGGCGTTGGCCTATGTGTCTGACCGCGATTCGGAGGCGTTTAAGAGCACTTTGATGCAGATGTTGGAGCGTTACCCCGACACCGACATTGCTCCGTACGCCTCATCCTATCTTAAAGGTTTGGCGCAGGGAAAAACTTTGCAACAGGGTAGCTCAAACATGCGTGGACTGATTTGGGATATTCGTTTGTCGAACGATTCAACATTGATGAATAGCGACACTCCGCTTGAGTTTGATCTCAATCCCGAGCAGGAGCAGTATTTGGTGTTGCTCTATCCCACAGATATAATATCGCAAAACGGTCTGCTCTACGAGGTCGCTCGTCACAACTTTACCTCGTTTGTGGTGAAGGACTTTGATTTGGAGCAGATGAACTTCGGCCGTTTGGGACTGTTGATTATTAAGGGCTTCAGCAATGTGGCTGAAATAAACCACTACCGTCAGGTGATGGCGTCTTCGCAAACGTTCCAATTGCCGAAAGAGGTGCGCCCTGTGGTGATATCGGCCCAGAACTTCGATACTTTGCTCAAGAGCGGTCGCTCGTTCGACGACTACTTCAGCTATATGCGCGATAAGACATATCGCGACACAGAGGAATCTGTGCTCCCGCCCGAACTTTTTGGCGAGTCAGACGGTTTATCTCCGGAGGAGGCTTCCGAAAAATCGGATGAAGTTGCCCCGACCGCAACACCGGAAGCTGCTCCTGAAGAGCCTATGAAAGCTCCGGAAGAAACGCTTGAAGTAACTTCCGATGCATCAGATGAAACTCCGGAAGAAACTCCGGAAGAAACTCCCGAGGTTGTTTCGGAACCTGAGACCGGTGAGAAGGTTGAGGCTACGGAAGCAGAGGAACCGATAGCGGAAGAGCCAAAGGAGGAAACCCCGCAGTTTGAGCAACCTAACGAAGAATCGCCCACGGTTGACGAGCCTCAGACAGAGACGCCTAAGGCTGATGAACCTACGACCGAGGCTCCAAAAGCTGAGACCCCGAAAGTTGAAGCTCCCAAAGTTGAAGTTCCGAAGGTTGAGACTCCGGTAACCGCGAAGCCGACACCGAAGCCGATCCCGGCTCCACAGCCTCAGCAACCCACGTTACCTGAGTATGCTCCCGGCTCGGAAGGTGATGACCCGCTTCTTGACTAAATTTAATATACGGCAATTTTACACACAGCCATGACACAATATTCAATCCTTTGGGCTGACGATGAAATCGACCTTCTGAAGCCCCACATAATGTTTCTCCGCACCAAGGGCTACGAGCCGGTGACCGTCAATAACGGTCGCGATGCTTTGGAGCTCGTGGAATCGCGCCATTTCGACCTTGTTATCCTCGATGAAAATATGCCGGGTTTAACAGGCTTGGAAACCTTGCAACGCATAAAGGAGATTGCGCCTCAAACACCGGTAATCATGATTACCAAGAGCGAGGAGGAGAATATCATGGACCAGGCTGTGGGTAACAATATCGCCGACTACCTTATCAAGCCGGTGAACCCGAACCAGATTCTGTTGTCGATAAAGAAAAATCTGCACAGCGACAAGCTGGTGTCGCAGACTGCTGCCGCCGACTATCAGCAAGATTTCTCGAAACTGTCAATGCAGATTAACGAGGCCGACAGCATAACCGATTTCTATGCCGTTTATGAGAAGTTGGTTAATTGGGAACAGCGTTTGGCTGCAACCGACACCAATCTCGACGAATTGTTGAAGATGCAGAAAACCGATGCCGACTCCACTTTCTATAAGTTCGTTAAACGTAACTACGAGGGTTGGATTGCTAACATCCCGTCGACCGGTGCCGCAAATCGCCAAATTGATGACAGCGACCGCCCGCTTATGAGCCCGGAGGTGTTCCCGAAAACGGTATTCCCGATTCTTGATAAGGGCGAGAAGGTGTTTTTCATACTTATTGATAATTTCCGCCTCGACCTGTGGCAGTCGGTTAAGCCCTTATTGGCCGATTATTTCACCTTTGAGGAGCAACTCTACACCTCAATATTGCCAACAGCCACACAATATGCGCGCAATGCGATTTTCTCGGGCTTGATGCCTATCGACATCGCTCAGCTTTTCCCGCACTTGTGGGTTGATGAGGATGAGGATGAAGGCAAAAACTTGAACGAGAGTGAGTTGGTGCAAACACTGTTTGACCGTTATCGCCGTCAGTGCAAGTTCTCATATAACAAAATCAACGATTCAACCGGTGGCGAAAAGCTGTTGCGCGACTTTAACAATCTGTTGAACAACGACTTGAATGTGATTGTACTCAACTTTATCGATATGTTGTCGCACGCACGTA
Organism: uncultured Alistipes sp.; assembly: GCA_964505395.1. GTDB lineage: Bacteria > Bacteroidota > Bacteroidia > Bacteroidales > Muribaculaceae > UBA7173. Next base: position 2,432 of record CAZDIC010000157.1, read on the forward strand.
CCGAGAGCCGCATGATTCGCGAATTGGCACGCACCGATGCCGCTTACCGTTCGTTGGCCGAGTCGTGGTTCCGTCACAGTTCGGCATTGGAACTGTTTAAGCGTATTGCAGCCACCGGGGCCAAGGTGATTGTGACCACCGACCACGGAACAATCCGCGTTGACAATCCAATAAAGGTGGTTGGCGACAAAAACACCAACACCAATTTGCGCTATAAGGTGGGTAAGAATCTTGGATACAACCAGAAACAGATCTATGAGATAAAACGTCCGCAAACATTCGGTTTGCCGGCCCCAAACGTCTCGTCGACCTATATATTTGCCGGTAACAATGATTTCTTTGCTTACCCGAATAACTATAATTACTACGTGCAGTATTACACCGACACGTTCCAACATGGCGGAATATCGCTCGAGGAGATGCTTATTCCGCTGGTAACATTAACCCCGAAACAGTAAGATTTTTTAGATATGACACACATCATTAACGTTCCGAACATTGAGGCCCTGCCGCAAGCCGCAAAGGAATTTGCAGCGCTTATGGGCGATGAAACAGTGTATGCTTTCAATGGTGAAATGGGCGCCGGAAAGACCACTTTTATCCGCGAACTTTGCCACGCTCTCGGTGTGGAGGATGACTTGGCCAATTCCCCTTCCTTTGCCATTATCAATGAATATCGCTCCGACACCACTGCTGAACTTATCTATCATTTCGACCTCTACCGTTTGGAATCGGTTGAGGAGGCTTTGGAAATCGGTGTGGAGGACTATTTCGATTCAGGTGCGCTCTGCTTGCTCGAGTGGCCCGAACGTATTGAACCGCTTTTGCCCGACGATACCGTTACGGTTAACATCACGGTTAACCCCGATATGTCGCGCACACTCACCATCAACATCCCGGAATAGCTCGTATGCCGATGAATTTGATTAATCTGCCGGCGATAGCATCAACTAACACCTGGCTGAAGGAAAATAGTGCAACGTTGCCACACGGTAGCGTTGCTATCACCGACCATCAAACTGCCGGTCGCGGGCAGCGTGGAAACTCGTGGGAGGCTGAGCCGGGCAAAAACTTGACTTTCTCCATTTTGTTGCGCCCCACTCAGTTGCACCCGTCGCAGCAGTTCCTGATTTCGGAAATTGTGTCGTTGGCAGTTGTCAACGCCTTGCGCGATGCCTTGGCCCCCACCATCACACCTGAACGTGTCACCGTGAAGTGGCCCAACGACATATATGTCGATGACCGTAAAATTGCAGGCATTCTTATTGAGCACTCAATTAATGCCTCTGCGATTCAGCAAACGGTGGTTGGCATCGGACTGAATGTCAATCAAACGCAGTTCCTCTCAGATGCACCAAATCCCGTGAGCATGACCGCTTTGACCGGACTTACATACCCGCTGCCCGACCTCTTGTCGGCCATTGTCGAACCGATTATAGCAACAATCGATCCGTCGTTGCGCGATGATGTCCACACCGACTATTTGTGTCAATTGTGGCGTGCCGACAACTTGCCCCATCGCTTCGCTTACCCCGATGGCACCCCCTTTGAAGCCACCATTAACACCATTGATCCCGATGGTTTCCTTTCTCTCACCCTGACCAACGGCACCATCCAACGCTTCGCCTTCAAAGAGGTCGCCTTCCTCCCCTAACTGCGC
>CAZDIC010000158.1:0-4059 GCA_964505395.1 uncultured Alistipes sp.
GTTACCATCACGGACTACGACCCTGATGATGATTTGTACTATTTGGGCATCCCCAACAGTGAGGTGCGCGTTGGCTTGATGCAAAACCTGCTACCACTTTATGTTGATGTTGATTCATCCGATGTGGAGAGTGCTGTGATGCGCGCATCAACCGCCCTGCGCAAAGGAGATGTTGACAAAGCTATGGAGCTGTTGCAGTCAACGTTGGCTTCAATTCCATTTATGAAGGGTGACAAGGATATCCTTGCCGACGCAGAAAAGACCGAGGCATATTATCACCGCATCTTCTATTTCTTCTTCCGCATGCTTCACAACGAGGTGACGGCTGAGGTTCGTAGCGCAAAGGGCGCAACCGACGTGGTGGTCAAGACACCCAAATACATCTACGTCATCGAAATCAAAATCGACTCCACCCCCGAAGCCGCTCTGCAGCAGATTGAGGACAAAGGCTATGCCACCCCCTACCTCACCGATGGCCGTGCGATAGTGAAGCTTGGTGTCAACTTCTCAACAGATACCCGCACCATCGACCGCTGGCTCACCGCCACCAACAGTTAAATGTTGCACTAAAGAAATTAATACTATTAAAAAGTGCCGAGATGCTTGCATGATTGCAAACAGTCTCGGCACTTCTCGTTGTACTCTATTTCTGCGTTGTTTCTTTGCTTATTCAAGCGCTATTTCTGCAAGGTGTCGAAGCGGGTTATGAGGTTAGCCAACTCCTCCTCGGTGCTGAAACTGAAGGTGATTTGGCCACGGCCCTTACGGTCAAGCGAAAATTTCACCGGAGCACCGAAGGTGGCCGACAGATGTTTTTTCAAAATGTCGAAATCGTGGTTGGCAAATCCGTTCTTTGCAGGTTCTGCCTTTTGTGCCGCTCCATCGATTTTGCCCTCTTGATAGGCTTTTACCAGTTCTTCAACTTTGCGCACCGATAGCCCGTGCTTCAAAATTTCTTTGTAAATTTTGAGCTGAATCGAGGGGTTATCAACACTCAGCAGGGCACGCGCATGCCCCATATCAACCAGTTTGTCGCGCAAGCCAAGCTGCACTTCTGCCGGAAGTTTGAGCAAGCGCAAGAAGTTTGCCACCGTGGCACGCTTCTTGCCGATACGCTCCGACAGGCGCTCCTGAGTGAGGCTATATTGGTCGATCAGTTTCTTAAATGTGAGCGCAATTTCAATTGCGTTCAGATCCTCGCGTTGAATATTCTCAATCAACGCCATTTCGGTTAGTTCAGCCTCGTTGGCCGTGCGGATATATGCCGGCACCGAAGTCAATCCGGCTAACTTTGCTGCACGGTAACGACGTTCACCGGCGATAATCTGATAACTGTCCGGGCCGGTTTTGCGCAACGACAGTGGCTGGATGATGCCTAATTCCTTGATTGATGCGGCCAACTCCTCCAAGGCTTCCTCATCGAAAGTGCTGCGAGGCTGGTCGGGATTCGGCGAAATCTGCGCCAAATCAATGTCGTTAATGGCTGATGTGCCGCGTGCCGGGGTGTCGTCCATCGAAATCAACGAGCCCAAGCCACGTCCTAAAGCATTTCTATGTTGTGCCATGACAAATTATGTTTAGTTTTTGGCAATTAGTTCTTTGGCAAGCATCAAGTGAGATGTGGCGCCGCGGCTCTCGGGGTCGTAGAGCAATGCGGGCAGCCCGTGAGAGGGGGCCTCGCTCAGTCGGATGTTACGCGGGATAACGGTGTTGAACACCATATCGCCGAAGTGGCTTTTCAGCTCCTCGTAAATCTGGTTGGCAAGGCGCAAGCGCGCGTCATACATTGTTAACAAAAAGCCTTCGATCTCCAAATTCGGATTCAGCTTCGATTTGATAATTCTGATTGTGTTGAGCAATTTACTAATTCCTTCAAGAGCAAAATACTCGGCCTGCACAGGTATTATCACCGAATTTGCAGCCGTCAAGGCATTCACGGTTATCAGTCCTAACGAAGGTGAGCAGTCGATAAGAATGTAATCATACTTTGGTGCCACATCGGCCAATAGGCGCGACAACACCTTTTCACGGTCAGGTTTACTGATTAATTCCAGTTCCGCTCCCGCCAAATCAATGCGAGAGCCTACAAGGTCAAGCCCTTCCACACAGGTAGCCACCTGCGAGCCGTCGATGGGATAATCGTCGACCAAGCACTCGTAGATCGACGATTGCATGGTGCGCGGGTCAATGCCATATCCCGAAGTGGCGTTGGCTTGGGGGTCAGCGTCAATAATCAACACTCGTTTGCCGCGGTTGGCAAGCGAGGCCGCAAGATTTATGGTGGTTGTGGTTTTGCCCACGCCACCCTTTTGGTTTGCTATTGCTATTATCTTACCCATATAACTTTAATATGTGTCTACTTTTGACAATGCAAAGGAAAGCATTTTAATTTTCATGCGGAAACCATTTTCTCTGAATTCGCCACTTTTGTTGATAAGTAGGTAATATTGTTAATAACTTCGTGGAACATTGCCTTTTCGCGTGGAACATTACGCCACATATCCCGAATTTTCACTACCTTTGCATCCGTAAATCAACGAATTCACCACATGAAACCGCTCATACTGATAACCAACGACGACAGCATCAACGCTCGTGGCATTCACCACCTGGTCGACTGCGTGAAATCACTCGGCGAAGTGTATGTTGTGGCGCCCGCAGAGCCACATTCCGGCCAATCGGCAGCGTTCACCCCCAACTTTCCAATGCGCATCAACCGCCACCACGGCTACAACGGTGCGAAAGTGTTCTCGGTTACCGGCACCCCCGTTGACTGTGTGAAACTCGCCATGCACAACATTGTGCCACGCCGCCCCGACCTCCTGCTGTCGGGCATCAACCACGGTTCAAATGCCGGCAACTCAATTGTCTATTCAGGCACTATGGGCGCAGCATTCGAGGCTTGCATGTGTGGCATCCCCGCTGTGGGCTATTCGTTGCTCAGCCACGACCCGATGGCCGACTTCTCGGAGTGCTCCGCTCTGATTACCGACATCACTCGCCAAGTGCTTGAAAAAGGGCTTCCCACAGGCGTGTGCCTCAATGTAAATTTCCCTGCACGTGTGAAGGTGGAAGGCGCAAAAGTGGTACGTGCAGCCCGTAGCCGTTGGACCGAGGAGTATAAAGAATATCTCGACCCTCACGGCCAACCGTTCTACTGGCTCACAGGTTCACTAATTAACGAGGAACCCGACAGCACCGACACCGACCTCTATTGGCTCGACCGCAACTATGCAACCATAGTGCCCGCCTATGCCGATCGCAACGCCACAAGCGAAATTCTCGCTGTGGCCAACATGCTCAACATCAAGCAGTAACCCGCGGTACCGCCACCACGTAAACGCCCTCGCCGCCCCGACAAAGTTATCAACACAACCTCACGGCGCCGGTATTCATTGACAGTGATATTTGAAAGGTGGTATAGGACTGCAAAAGTTATCAACATCACTACGCTACCATGGCAGATAATTATCTCGAAAAACAGATGGACGATTTCCGTTCGGGGAAACTGTCGCAATCGCGCACAAAAACGCTCGGCAGCATTGCACACAGCCTTAAACCGGGCGAAATCTCCCTCTCAAGTCATCGCGTGTTGGTGGCCTACAGCGATTTTGAAACCACCGCCCTGATGGTGAAACTGTTTCGCTCTACAGGCGCTAAAGTAGCCTTCATCGCCACCCCCGACTCTGCCGGTACGGCCCTGGCCCAAGCCTCCGGAGCCCGTTTCTATCCCATCCCCTTCACCGACAACACACTAACCGAAGAGCAAGCCACCAAAATAATCGCCAACCTCAACCACCATTGGCACGGCCTAACCATCATCACCGGCAACCTCCACCCATTCATCTCCATCTAATCCACCAAACTGTTTTGCCCTATTCACCCTGAGCCGTGAAACTTCGAAAAATACTGTAAGTCAATTATTTTTCAATAACATTAGTGCCCCATTGAAAACGAGGCGAGTTATTAATTATATAAAGTAGGCCCATCCATGTGGGAGAGAATGCCTGAATTTTGATGTTTGGCCTCTGTAAAAGAGGTCGACAAGACGTGTTGTAT
>CAZDIC010000159.1:0-2156 GCA_964505395.1 uncultured Alistipes sp.
ATGAAAAGTCCCGATGACACTCCGTGTCACCGGGACTTTTTGCATTTATACCCAACCGAGAACTGAGAATCAAGAACTGAGAACCGAGAACTGAGAATCAAGAACTGAGAACCGAGAGCAGCGCACCAAGAAACCGCGCACCAAGAATCAAGGGCTGAGAGTTCTGAGAGCACTGAGACTACTGAGAGCACTATTTGCCCTATTAAACTAATTAGACTAATTAGACCTTTGCCCAATTAGACTAATTTGGCCAATTGGACTAATAGGACTAATTGGCCCAATAAGCCGAAGAAGCATTATTGGGGATTGTGTGTGAATAAAGTGTGAATAAAGTGTAAAAGAAGTGAATTAAAGGTTAAATTGGCAAAAGTGGGGGTGTGGCGGTGGTTGGCTGTGGGCTAAATGGTTGGAAATGTGGGAGAAAATTCGTAATTTTGCACTTGGTTATCGGAGGAGGCTGCAAAGCTTCCTCCATTTGTTATGTAAAAATTAGCAAACTGAAATGATTGACAAAGCATTGCTTGTTGCATCGGTTGAGCGCGCTATTGCCGATAGTGATATGTTTATCGTAGATGTGAAGGTTTCGCCTCAAAATGAGATTGTGGTGGAGCTTGATTCGGTAAACGGCATGGACATTGACACTTGTGCTAAGGTTACGCGTGCTATCGAGGCGGATTTTGACCGAGATGTAGAAGATTATGAGCTGGAGGTTGGTTCAGCCGGCTTGACATCGCCTTTTAAGGTGCGTGGCCAGTATGAAAAGAATATCGGTAATGATATTGAGGTGCTAACGCGCGATGGTCGTAAGTTGCAATGTGTGTTGACTGCTGTTGGCGACGACGATTTTACATTTGAATATCCGGTGAAGTATAAGGAGCCGGGTGCCAAACGTCCCACGGTGGTTATGCAGAGTGAAACGTTGAAGTTTGCCGATGCCAAGCAGGTGAAATATCTCATTAGCTTTAAATAAGGGCGAATTGAGGTTTTCATAGGGGGAAATTGAGGAGCCGACATTCCGTACGGCGGATGAGGCTTCGGGAAGGATTGAAAAAGAAATAAAATCAAAAAACGAAATAAAGACAGCGTTCAGAAATTATGGCTAAGAAAGTTGAAACGCCTAACATGGTTGAGAGATTTGCCGAGTTTAAGGAACTGAAGAACATCGACAAGACCACGATGATTAGTGTGCTTGAGGAGTCGTTTCGCAATGTGCTTGCGAAGATGTTCGGCACGGATGAAAATCTCGACGTTATTATGAACCCTGACAAGGGTGATGTTCAAATTTTCCAGAACCTTGAAGTTGTGCCCGACGGTGAGGTTTCTAACCCGAATTTGCAAATTTCATTGACCGATGCACGTGCCGATGATGACCCTGAGGTTGAAATCGGTGAGGAGCACACCAAGGAGATTATTTTTGCAAACTTTGGTCGTCGTGCCATCCTGACGCTGCGTCAAACCCTTCAGTCAAAGATTTTGGAACTTCAGAAGGAGGCTGTGTATGCCAAGTTTAAGGATTTGGAAGGTCAGCTTGTAACCGGCGAAGTTTACCAAACATGGTCGCGTGAGACTTTGCTTCTCGACGACGATAAAAACGAACTTTTGTTGCCGAAGAACCAATCGATTCCCGGCGACTTCTTCCACAAGGGTGAGAATGTGAGAGCGGTGATTGCCAATGTTGATAACACCAACAACAACCCGAAAATCACAGTTTCGCGTACGAACGAAAACTTCTTGCGCCGCTTGTTTGAACTTGAGGTGCCCGAAATTCACGACGGCTTGATTAACATCCGTGCCGTGGCCCGCATCCCGGGTGAACGTGCCAAGATTGCCGTTGAGAGCTACGACGACCGTATTGACCCGGTTGGCGCATGCGTGGGTGTGAAAGGTTCACGCATTCATGGCATCGTGAGAGAGTTGCGCAACGAAAATATAGATGTAATTAATTACACCGCAAACCCCACACTGTTTATTCAGCGTGCTTTGTCGCCTGCAAAGATTTCATCAATTCGCATTGATGAGGAGGAGAAGAAGGCTGAAGTGTTCTTGAAACCTGACCAAGTGTCGTTGGCAATTGGTAAGGGCGGTTTGAACATCAAACTTGCTTCAATGCTCACCGGTTTTGTGATTGACGTTTATCGCGACACCGACGAGGCTTA
>CAZDIC010000159.1:2256-4011 GCA_964505395.1 uncultured Alistipes sp.
AACAATCGACAAAACCTCAATCTCCAACAAATAAAAACATTATACTCACTTCATGGCGAGAATCAAGATAAGTAAAGTAGCAAGAGACCTCAACGTGGCCCTCCCCACGGTGATCGAATTCCTTCAGGGTAAGAATATCACTGTAGATGATAATCCCAACGCCCGCATTGAGGAAGAGATTGCCGACCTCTTGATGAAGGAATTCAAGAGCGACAAAGACACTAAGGAAAAATCACACCAGTTTACTGCCGATCGTTCAAGCACAAAGAAGCCGGCACAGGCGGCTCGTGTGGTTGAGGAGATTAAATTGGATTCGGAAATTAAACGTCCGAAATTCCTTGGTAAGATAGAACTTGACAGCAATGGCAACCCGGTTAAGCCGGTAGCCGCTGCTCCGGAGCCTGAAACAAAACCGGCACCGGAGCCTGTGGTTGCGCCTGCTGTGCCCGTAGCAGAGGCTCCTGTTGAGACTCCGACACAGCCTTCGAAACCGGAGGCTGCACCTGCACCGGCTGCTAAAGAGGTAACTCCTGTTGCCGAGAAGAAGCCGGCAGAGCCGGCCAAACCTGCAGCGCCTAAGGCAGAGGAGGCCAAGAAACAGGCTCCCGCTCAAGCAGACCAATCTCGTCAAGGCAAAAACGACAAACAGAAGCATAAAGCGGCGCCCGCACAGGTAGCGCCCCAAGCTCCAAAAAATAACAAGGTGGCCGAGGATACAAAGAAAGCAGAAACTAAATCAAACGAAGTTGCGACACCGCAGAAGGAGGAAATCTTCAATATTAGCCGTTCGCAAAACATGCCTACAATCAACGTTGTGGGTAAAATCGACTTGTCGGCAATCAATCAATCGACACGTCCGAAAAAGAAGACTAAGGAGGAGCGTCGCAACGAACGCATAGCCAAGGCAAATGCCGGTCATGCCGGTGGCAATGAAGCCAACGGCGATCGCAAGAAACGTAAGCGCATCGGAGGTAAGGAGAAAATCGACATCGAAAAGAGCGCCAACCAGCAGCAACAGGGTGGCGGTCGCGGTGGTAACTCCGACAACCGTGGCAAAGACTCGCGCAAAGGCGAGAAAGGTGGCGGCAAGGAGCGCAACCGTCGCAATGCACCGGTTCACAACGAAGTTAACGAAGAAGATGTGCAGAAGCAGGTTAAGGAGGTACTCGCTCGCCTGACTGCAAAGGATAAGGGCCAGAAACGCGGTGTGAAATGGCGTAAGGAGAAACGTGAAGCCGTTGCCGAACGCGAACGCGAAGCAGCCGAAATGGCAGCAGCCGAAAGCCGCGTGTTGAAGCTCACCGAATTTGTAACCGCCAACGACTTGGCTTCGATGATGGATGTGCCCATCAACAAGGTTATCGGTACATGCATGAACCTTGGCGTAATGGTTTCAATCAACCAGCGCCTCGATGCCGAGACCATCAACATCGTGGCTGAAGAATTCGGGTTCAAAACCGAATTTGTGTCGGCCGAGGTTGTTGAGGCTATCACCCAGGAGGAGGATAACGAATCGGATCTCGTAAGCCGTCCGCCTATCGTAACCGTGATGGGTCACGTTGACCACGGTAAGACTTCTTTGCTCGACTATATCCGTAACGCTAACGTTATTGCCGGTGAGGCCGGTGGTATCACCCAGCACATCGGTGCTTACAACGTGAAGTTGGCTAACGGTCGTCATATCACATTCCTGGACACCCCGGGTCACGAAGCGTTCACCGCTATGCGTGCACGTGGTGCCAAGGTTACCGATAT
>CAZDIC010000160.1:0-3998 GCA_964505395.1 uncultured Alistipes sp.
CGCTCAATAACAATACGAGAAACGCTCGATTTGGCCAGACGGACATTCAAATATTTGCGCAGCTTAGAGTCCTCCAAAAGGGTGTCTCCGTATTTCTTGCCGCCAAACCAATTGGAATCCCATCCGCGAATCACACCTAAACGGTTGCTTACCGGATTTACTTTCTGTCCCATCTCTTAGTCTTTCGTTTTTGTGTTATCAATTGTGTCAACAAACAGAGTTACGTGGTTAGAACGTTTGCGAATTCTGTAGCCACGACCCTGGGGAGCTGTGCGCAGGCGTTTCAACATCGGAGCGCAATCAACGAAGATTGAGCTGATGTAGAGTTCGCCGCTTTCTGCCTTCTTCTCATTCTTGGCTTCCCAGTTTGCGATAGCCGAGCGAAGGAGTTTCTCTACGCGGGCAGCTGCCTCTTTATTCGAGAATTTCAGGATACCCAGTGCACGGAACACTTCCTTGCCTCTAACCAAGTCGGCCACCAAGCGCATTTTGCGCGGTGAGGTGGGCACGTTGGTCAGCTTGGCGAAAGCTACCGTCTTGAGAGCTTCCTTTCTTGCCTCTGCTGAGTTTCTTTTTCTTACACCCATTTTATTTCTTTTCTTTTTTATCAAAGGTTATTTAAACAGGCCCGACTGATTATTTTTTCTTGTTACCGGCGTGGCCGCGGAAGGTGCGGGTCGGGGCAAATTCACCGAGTTTGTGACCTACCATATTTTCAGTCACATAGACGGGGATAAATTTGTTGCCGTTGTGAACAGCGAAAGTGTGGCCTACGAATTCAGGGGCAATCATTGAAGCGCGGCTCCATGTTTTGATAACCGACTTCTTGCCGCTGGCTTCCATAGCTGTTACTTTCTTCTCAAGCTTTACGCTGATGAAAGGGCCTTTTTTTAATGAACGACTCATTGTGTTGTCTTTGTCTTTAAGAGTTTACTTTTTTCTTCTTTCAATAATGTACTTCGAAGAAGTCTTCTTCGGTGAACGAGTCTTGAGACCCTTAGAGTAAAGGCCCTTACGTGAACGAGGATGTCCTCCTGATGCACGGCCTTCACCACCACCCATCGGGTGATCTACAGGGTTCATTACTACACCACGGTTGTGCGGGCGGCGACCCAACCAGCGCGAACGGCCGGCCTTACCTGAGCGCTCCAATGAGTGCTCTGAGTTACCTACTACGCCAATAGTGGCCTTGCATGATGCAAGAATTTTACGGGTTTCACCTGAGGGAAGCTTGACAATCGCATAGTCACCTTCGCGCGACACAAGCTGAGCGAAAGTGCCGGCTGAACGAGCCATGAAGGCTCCCTGACCGGGACGCAACTCGATGTTGTGGATTACGGTACCTACGGGGATTTTGCTCAAGGGAAGAGCGTTACCTACTTCAGGTGCCGCGTCGGGACCGCTTACAACGGTTGCGCCAACTTCTAAGCCGTTGGGTGCAATGATATAAGCTTTTGCTCCGTCAACATAGTAAAGCAGGGCAATACGAGCTGAACGGTTAGGGTCATACTCGATCGACTTTACTACTGCGGGCACACCGTCTTTTGTTCTCTTAAAGTCAATGATACGGTATTTGCGCTTGTGGCCACCGCCAAGGTAGCGGGTGGTGAGGTGACCTTCGGAGTTACGACCTCCGGTGCTGCTGATACCGACTGTAAGAGATTTTTCTGGCGCTTTAGCAGTGATCGCTCCTTTGAAGACGCCAATAACTTTGTGTCGTTGCCCCGGTGTGGTGGGCTTGAATTTTCTTACTGCCATTTTATTTATCAGATATTGCTGTAAAAGTCAATTGTTTCGCCTTCACCAATGGTTACGAATGCTTTTTTCCATTCGTTGGTCTTGCCGCGAAGCAGACCGCTCTTGGTGTAACGCGACTTGTTTTTGCCACGCACTACACATGTGTTTACGTTGAGCACCTTGACTCCGTAGAGTTGCTCTATCAAGCTCTTGATTTGATACTTGTTAGCTTCGGGCGAAACACGGAAGGTGTAGCGATTGAGCTTTTCGGTCAGCTTCGTAGCAGCTTCTGTAACGATAGGTTCAATTGTGAATTCCATTATTTTTGCCTCCTACGGTTTAAAATTTATTAACGACGTCAAGGCCACTCTCTGTGAAGATGATGGCTTTATTGTTTAACAACGCATATGTGTTAAGGTCGCTAGCTGTCATCAACTTAGCGCCCGGCACATTTCTAGCCGACAAATATACGTTTTTATTCTGGTCTGCGAAAACCACGAGCACCTTTTCACCTTCGAGTTTGAAATTTTTAGTGAAATTTACGAAATCTTTAGTCTTGGGTGCTTCGAATGTGAAGTCTTCAACAACCTTGATTTGCTCAGCCTGGAGCTTAACGGTAAGAGCCGATTTGCGGGCAAGCTGTTTGAGCTTTTTGTTGAGTTTGAAACGATAGTCGCGGGGACGGGGACCAAACACGCGGCCACCACCAACCAAAACAGGTGAGTTGATGTCACCGATACGGCTACCACCGCCACCTTTTTGCTTGTGGAGCTTGCGGGTAGAACCCGAAACTTCGCTACGTTCCTTTGACTTGTGAGTGCCCTGACGTTGGTTAGCCAGATACTGCTTCACATCGAGATATACGGCGTGCTCGTTGGCATCTACGGCGAACACCTCATCGTTAAGCACAGCTTTGCGACCGGTGTCTTCTCCTTTTATGTTATATATTGCGAGTTCCATTATTTCTCTATCATTACGATTGAACCTTTACTTCCGGGTATAGAACCCTTAATCATCAACACGTTGTATTCGGGAATAACCTTCACAACCTTCAGGTTCTGAACGGTTACGCGTTCGTTGCCGGTTTGACCTGCCATGCGCATGCCTTTAAACACCTTTGCGGGGTAAGAGCAGGCACCGATTGAACCGGGGGCACGCAAGCGGTTGTGCTGACCGTGGGTTGACTGACCAACACCGCCGAAGCCGTGGCGTTTTACAACACCTTGGAAGCCTTTACCTTTTGATGTGCCGACAACGTCAACGAAATCGTTTTCGTTGAAGAGTGCAACGTCGATAACGTCGCCGAGTTTGTACTCGCCTTCAAAACCCTTGAACTCGGCCAAGTGGCGCTTGGGGGTAACACCGGCTTTCTTGAAGTGACCAAGCTCGGGTTTTGTGCAGTGTTTTTCTTTCTGCTCTTCAAAACCAAGCTGCAGGGCGTTGTAGCCGTCGGTCTCTACAGTTTTAACCTGAGTAACCACACAAGGACCTACTTCGATAACAGTGCACGGCACGTTCTTGCCGTCGGCACTGAAAACGGATGTCATTCCGATTTTCTTTCCTAATAATCCTGGCATTTCTGTAGTTAGTTATAAATTTTGTATTGTAGTTGTTTGTTTATTCTTGTTTCAAGTTTTGCCCTCCGTGGTGGGCCGCTGCCGAGGGGCTCTCACTATTGGAGAGCCCTCGTGGCGGCTTTATCGTTGGGCGTGAGGGGCATCACACTTTGATTTCTACTTCTACACCTGAGGGGAGTTCGAGTTTCATCAAAGCATCTACAGTTTTAGCTGTCGAGTTGTAGATGTCGATCAAACGCTTGAATGCTGAAAGCTGGAACTGCTCGCGTGATTTTTTGTTTACGAAGGTCGAGCGGTTCACTGTGAAGATGCGCTTGTGGGTGGGCAGGGGGATGGGACCGCTGATAACCGCACCTGTAGCCTTCACTGTCTTTACAATCTTCTCGGCCGACTTGTCAACCAAGTTGTGATCGTAAGACTTGAGTTTAATTCTAATTTTCTGGCTCATATTGTTTTTTGTCTTACTTTTTTATTTCATTAGGTCTTGGCGGCCTGATTATTTAACGAGGTCAACGCGGCCTTGGCACTCGGTGAGCACGTTCTTGGCAATCGACGATGAAACTTCTGCGTAGTGTGAGAAGCTCATGGTTGATGTTGCGCGGCCTGAGGTGATTGTACGGAGCGCTGTAACGTAACCGAACATTTCGGCCAACGGAGCTTGGGCTTTTACCACACGGGCACCGC
>CAZDIC010000161.1:0-3926 GCA_964505395.1 uncultured Alistipes sp.
GTTTCAACACGGCAAGTGTCGGTGCTGAACAGGAACTGCTTCATGGCGTTGATGCGCACCTCCATTTGCTGACGGCGATACTCATAGGTCTCGCGTGAAAAACGAAGGTCGGACGACGGCACTCGGTTCTCCGTAAAGAATATATAGGGGGTGGTTTGCCGTGGCACGTAGTGAATGACATGCTCACGCGACAGCAATAGCAGATTCTCGTAGACGGTGCGCTCGGTAAGGTCAAGCGACGATGCTATCAGCGATTCAACAATGTACTCATAGTCGGCAAAGATGCCGGTGTAGTGGCGCAGGATGAATTGGAACACTCGTTCACACTCTTCGCTGAGGTCAAGATCGTAGAGCGCTTGGCGTGTCATAATAACCATCAGGCGCGAGCGCGTTGTGGTCTCGGCAACATACTCGATAAAGCCTGTTTGACTTAGCAGCTTCAGTGCGTTCTCGGCGGGTGCCGGTTGCAAGCGGAAGCGCATGCAAAACTTTGTCGGGTTAAACTCATAAAGTTGCTGTCGTCCCTCGCCCATGGCAACATCGAGAAACACACACAGATGGTCGTACACCTCGCGCATATACGATTTCTCGGGGAAGCTGTCGTGAAGACGGCGTGTCAGCACACCCTTGTCGGTCGACACGTTGACAAGCGACACGGCAAAGGATGGAAGCCCGTCGCGCCCGGCACGTCCTGCCTCTTGGTAATATTCCTCGAGCGACGAAGGCGGGTCAACGTGAACCACAAGTCGCACATCCGGTTTGTCGATACCCATACCGAAGGCGGTTGTTGCCACCATAACGCGAGTGGAGCCCTCTTTCCACAAGTTCTGACGATTGTTCTTATCCTCGGGCGACAGGCCGGCATGATAGAAATCGGCACTGATTCCGGCGCGTTGCAGCGTGTCGGCAATCTGATGGGTGCGTTTGCGCGAACGAACATACACTATCGAGCACCCCTCAACACGGCGAAGGATGTGGATAAGTTGCTCCTCTTTAAAGTCGCAATAACGCACAACATAGGAGATGTTGCTACGATTAAAGCTCAGACGGAATGTTTGCGCACCATCGCGAAAGTGCAGTTGTCGACAGATGTCGTCAACCACATTCGGCGTGGCCGAAGCGGTAAGCGCCAACACCGGAGCGGAGGGGAACATGGCGCGCACGGCCGCAATTTTGAGATACGACGGACGGAAGTCGTAGCCCCACTGCGATATACAGTGTGCCTCATCGACCACAATCAGCGCCACCGGCAGGTGTCGCAGCTCACCGATAAAGGTCTCGCTTTGCAGTTTCTCGGGCGACACATAGAGAATTTTCGCCTTACCCAAACGACATTTGTCGAGGATAAGACGGTTCTCGCGACGTGTCATGCCGCTGTGAAGGAAGTAGGCACGGATATCGTGGCTCATAAGGTTGTCAACTTGGTCCTTCATCAGCGAGATGAGGGGGGTGACAACAATTGTGAGCCCGTCGATTAGCATTGCCGGCACCTGAAAGGTGATTGACTTTCCGCCACCGGTAGCCATCAATCCGAGGGTGTCGTGCCCGTCGAGCACGGAACGGATGATTTCGGCCTGCATAGGCCGAAAGGCATCGTAGCCCCAATGACGTTTCAGGACTTCCTCGGGAGATAGATTACTGTTGACGAGTGTCATTCGGCTATGCGTATTTCCTTAATCAGGAGCTGAATGGCGTTTGTGGCGCTGTGGTGCTTGTTATCCTCAATGGTGTAGCAGATGTCGAAGCGACTGCCGGCATGGATTTTCGGGAACAGTTCGGCCTTGTTAAACACAATGCCGTTGAACACTTTGCCCGAGGTGTCGTCAACCAATTCCAACTTAATGTGTTCCAACTGCTTACCCACAAGTTTGCTTGTACCAAAGTCCATCACCCCACGTGTGCAGAACACCGGTTTCTGGTTGCCGGGGCCATACGGGTTGAAACGGCGAAGCATGGTGATAAACTCGTTGGTGAGCTCCGAGAAGGTGAGGAAGGCATCAATCTCAAACTGTGGATGCAACTGCGATGGGAGGATATTCCCGGCAACGAACTCCTCGAAACGACGAGTGAATTCAGGGATGTTCTCCTCCTTGAGCGACAAGCCGACAGCATAGGTGTGACCGCCAAAGTTTTCGAGAAGGTCGCGTGTGGAAGCCACAGCTTTGTAGATGTCGAATCCTTGCACCGAACGCGACGAACCGGTAGCCAAACCGTTGGCAAGAGTCAACACCACCGAAGGCTTGTAGTAAAGCTCGGTGAGGCGCGATGCCACGATGCCGATAATGCCTTTGTGCCAATCTTTGTTGAAGATGACAATTGATTTCTTGTCGGCATCCGACTCCAATCGGTGCGACAAGATTTCGTTAGCTTCCTCGGTGATTCGTTTGTCGAGCTCCTTGCGATCCTTGTTGTATTGGTCGATGTTTTTCGCGCGCTCGTAGGCGTCGGCGAGGTCGCGCGACACAAGCAGTTCCACAGCCTCACGTCCGCTCTGCATACGGCCCGAAGCGTTGATGCGCGGCCCGATTTTGAATATCACATCCGAGATGGTGATTTCGCGGTTGTTGAGGTTGCAGATGCGGATGATGGCACGCAGACCCATGTTGGGGTTGGTGTTGAGGCGGCGCAGACCGTAGTAGGCCATCACGCGGTTCTCGTCAACCATAGGCACAATGTCGGCAGCAATCGACACCGCCACCAGGTCGAGCATCCCTTCGAGTTCGTTTTGCGGGATACCATTGCTGATGGCAAAGGCTTGCATAAGCTTAAAGCCCACTCCGCAGCCCGAAAGATGCGGGCACGGGTAGGTTGAACCTTCCAACTTGGGGTTGAGGATAGCGGCCGCCGCGGGCAGTGTGTCATCGGGCACGTGGTGGTCGCAAATGATAAAGTCGATGCCATGCTCGGCGGCATGAGCAATCTCCTCGTTTGCCTTGATGCCGCAATCGAGGATAATAACGAGTTTGACCCCCTGATCGGCGAATTCGTCGATGGTTTCGCTCGAAATTCCATACCCCTCCTCATAGCGTGTGGGGATGAAATAGTCAATGTTAGAGTAGAAATTACTGAGATACTTATAGACCAGCGCAACGGCAGTAGTGCCGTCGACATCATAGTCGCCGTAAACCATAATCTTCTCTTTCGCTCCCATAGCCTTGTTGAGCCTGTTGACAGCCTTCTGCATGTCGGGCATCAGGAATGGGTCGTGAAGATTTTTCAGTCGAGGATTAAAGAATGCTTCAGCTTCCTCGACTGACGAGATGCCCCTCTGAACCAACAGTTGGCTCACAGGAGGGCACGACGCATAGCGCTTGGCTAAGGCCGTCTCTATTTTCTGCTCTTCGGGTGTCAGGGGTAAATAATTCCATTTACCTGTCATTTATGTTGTTTTTTTATTGGCGAGGCCGGGGCTTTCCCTAAGGAAAGCAAGAGAGGGAGGAGGTTATATGTTGGTCTGACAGCTCGAATAATGAGGCTGTAGGGCGACTGTGCGAGGCTTTCGGTGTTGCTTTCGGAGAGAACCGATTGAAGCCTTTTACCGCATTGTAGTCTATTTTGCAAAAATAGCGATTTTTTCGGTAAAATAGAAACTCTTTAAACTTTATTTACTTTATTTATTGCTCCTCCCCTCACCGTCACCCATTCGCCCAACATGCCTCGGGAAGTTTTTCCTCAGTTAGTCTTTGCTTAAAAGATTGACAGAAATGCCGGAAATTTAAAATAGTAAGTAGGGCGAGAAACTGCGTGAGGAAATTTGCGTAACTTTGCAGCGGGGGGGGAGGTAAGACCCACATAGGGAAAGGCACGACTCGCACCGGGAAAGACAAAAACCGAACCGATGGAGACAAAACCAACACCGGGGGAGGCGTGTTTGACATGAAAGAGAGATTAGCATGAAGAAATTTACACGAAAGATACTGAGATTG
>CAZDIC010000162.1:0-3896 GCA_964505395.1 uncultured Alistipes sp.
CTGAGGCTATGGGTATAGAAGGCGCATCGTATAGTAACGTTTACAAGGCGTTTGCTATCTTTGAGAAAAACAGGTGAGTTTTTATTCAAACAGATTATGTCAAACGGTAAACACTTTATGAATGGGGTACTGTTGCAGAGCAACTTTTCAGCATACTTCGCTCCGACTGCCGGGGTGGGGGAGTGAACGAAATGTGGGGTGGAGGTGGATAAAATATAAAATTTAGGGGCGATGTTAAGCGAATGAAAATAAGCGGATTAAGTGAAATTAATGTGGCCGGAAGGTCACTTGATGTAAAATTTTTTCCGTCATCAGCCAACATTTTGATAACATTTGTGTTATTCTATATAAAGGGTCAGCCCTACAAACTTATTGACAAATTCGCAGTAGGTGTGCTATACAGACTTATTGACACAGCTGCAGTCGAGTGTACTATTGCTTTTAACCTTGGGGTGCCCTAAACAGGAATTGAAACTTTAGGTAAAAAAACAGCGATTTTACGTCCCAAACATGATTCACAAAAAGGTCATAGATGCTATTTATAAGACGTGCCGTAATCGGCCGGCATCGCCCGAAGAACTTAACATCCCATTGCTCTTCGAGAAGGTTCCCGAAGAGGCTATGCTTGAGATTGACGGAGACGACATTGTGATCAACAGCGTTGACCATAGTTCGCCATTCAGAAGAATTGCGGTTAGAAACATTCACGCCATCATCGAATTTGAGGAGGTCGTTGCCATTGTGCTCCATGCATCAATTATTTTCATCTCGAAGGATAACGGCACGGTGCACATCCACCTCAAGGAACTCAAACAAACTTTCTTTGAGCGCATCCGCACCGCCATCTCGGTGTAGTGTGCCCCCGGCCCGACTCAAACGAGAGGCGAGAGGCGCGTGGGCCGTCGAGCGGAAATGTTAAGAATGTGCCGGAGAGCGGTTGGCGGTCAGAGGAAAATGTTGTAAATTTGTGGGTAAGAGGATAAACTTTCCCCCTCGATCTAATCAATGAAAGAGCTTCAATGCCCCAACTGTAAGCATGTGTTTAAGGTTGACCAAGAGATGTTTGAGTCAATCGCATCGCAGGTGCGCAACGCTGCGTTTGCCGAGGAGGTGGAACAGCGTGAGCAGGAATTGCGAAAACAGATTTTGGCCGAGTTTAATGTGAAGCGTATGCGCGATGAGCAGGGCTTCAAGGATCAACTTGGCGAGAAGGATAAATCGTTGAGCAGTCGCGATGCCGAGATTGCACGGCTGAAGGCGCAACTTGAGGCGGTGGCCGACAAGCAGCAGTTGGCATTGGCGCAGAGGGTGGCCGAGCTGGAGCAGGCTCACCGAAATGCTTTGGCTGAGAAAAACGATGAGATTGCGAAACTGAAAGCCACGGTTGCGCAAAGTCGCGACCAACGGCAGATTGCAGTGCTTGAGGAGCAGCAGAAAATCACCGCAACATTGCAGCAAAAGGACTCGTTGATTGCCGACCTTCGTCACAAGGTGGAGGATGAGAAAAAGGAGGCCAATCTGCGCGAGGCTAACCTGAAAGAGCAATATGCCATGGTGGTGCGCCAGAAGGATGAAACCATTGAGTATTACAAAGATATGAAGGCGCGCCTGTCGACCAAGATGATTGGCGAATCGCTTGAACAGCATTGCTCGATTGAGTTTGACCGCATCCGTAACTATGCTTATCCAAACGCCTATTTCGATAAGGATAACGATGCCTCGGAGGGGAGCAAAGGCGACTTTATTTTCCGTGACTATGTTGACGGCATGGAATACATTTCAATTATGTTTGAGATGAAAAACGAGGCCGACAACACCGCTGCCAAGCACAGAAATGAGGATTTTTTCGCCAAGCTTGACCGTGACCGCAACAAGAAGGGGTGTGAGTATGCTGTGTTGGTGTCGCTGCTCGAACCGGATAGCGAACGCTACAACGATGGCATTGTGGATGTGTCGCACCTCTATCCCAAGATGTTTGTGGTGCGCCCGCAATTTTTCCTCCCTATCATCGCCCTGCTTTCAAAGGCTTCGCGCAAGAGCGTGGAATATAAGCGCGAGTTGGAGTTGGCCAAGCAGCAATCAATTGATGTGTCGAACTTTGAGGAACGACTTAACACCTTCCGCGAGGGCTTTGCCCGCAACTACCGATTGGCAAGCGAGCGTTTCCAAACCGCCATCAAAGAGATTGACGCCTCGATTGCACACCTGCAGAAAATCAAAGATGCACTCCTGGGGTCGGAAAACCAACTGCGCCTGGCCAACGATAAGGCCGACGACCTGACTATCAAAAAGCTCACTCGCGGCAATCCCACCATGCGGTCAAAGTTCGACGAAGCTCGCTCGGATAAATAGCCGAAGCGGAGTAAGTTGAAAAACCGTGAGGCGGAGCGTGGCGAAGCCCGCGCAACGGAGCCCGGATAGGTGCCGCAACGGAGCGGGAATCGGTGTTGATTACGTTTATTCACGTAAAAACATGAATATTAAACTTAATTGATAAAAATTCAAAACCCGATTTTCCGCCTATTTGATTTTATTTTGCTAAATTTGTTGCCTAAAGCCGGAATCTCGGAATGCGCGCTGTTGGCGCTGCCGACAAATCACTTGTCACATCGATTGCAGCGTGGCTATCCTTGCTTTCAGCTCTATTGTAGTGTATACAACAATAACCTTAATAAAAACCAAAAAGTTATGGAAATTTCCCATATCGAGCACATTGGCATCGCAGTGCCTTCTTTGGAGGAAGCGATTCCGTTTTATGAAAAGATCCTTGGTCTGAAATGTTTTGCAATTGAAGAAGTTGCCGACCAAAAAGTGAAAACTGCTTTCTTTAAAGTGGGTCAAACAAAGATTGAACTGCTTGAAGGAACTGCTGACGACAGCGCAATCTCAAAATTTATCGCTAACAATGGCGGTCGTGGTGGCATCCAACACGTTGCATTTGCCGTTGAGGACGGTGTGGCAAACGCACTCGCCGAAGCCGAAGAAAAGGGCTGCCGCTTAATCGACAAGGCTCCCCGCAAAGGCGCTGAAGGCTTGAACATCGCATTCTTGCACCCGAAATCAACCGTGGGCACTCTGGTTGAGCTCTGCGAAGACCCCAAAGCGAAAGCTTAAAAAGAAATTGACATTTGACAGGCGCAACACTGTGTGTCTGTCAAATGTTTGTATATGGAGATAGGGAAACTTAACGAATTTTAAAGTCATTACTCAAAACAACAGAAAAATGAGCAGCCAACTTGAAAAAATACAGGAGCTGATCGAGAAGCGCCAACAGGCGCGTGTAGGCGGTGGTGAAAAAGCCATCGAGAAACAGCACGAGCGCGGTAAATACACCGCACGCGAGCGCATTGACCAGCTTTTGGATGAAGGTTCATTCGAAGAACTCGACATGTTTGTTACCCATCGTTGCCACAACTTCGGCCAGGAAAAGAAATCGTTCCTCGGTGATGGCGTTGTGACCGGTTACGGTACAATTGAAGGCCGTTTGGTTTATGTATTTGCCCAAGACTTCACCGTGTTCGGCGGTTCTTTGTCTGAAACCATGGCATTGAAGATTTGCAAAGTGATGGATATGGCAATGAAAATGGGTGCTCCCGTTATCGGTCTTAATGACTCAGGCGGTGCTCGCATCCAAGAAGGTATCAACGCCCTCGCCGGTTATGCTGAAATCTTCCAACGCAACATCCTTGCTTCAGGTGTAATTCCTCAAATCTCAGGCATCCTTGGCCCGTGTGCAGGTGGCGCAGTATATTCTCCTGCCCTCACTGACTTTACTATCATGGCTAAAGGCATCAGCTACATGTTCCTCACCGGTCCTAAAGTTGTTAAAACTGTTACAGGTGAAGATGTCACTCAAGATGCTCTCGGTGGTGCAGAAGTGCACTCAACAAAGAGCG
>CAZDIC010000163.1:0-2082 GCA_964505395.1 uncultured Alistipes sp.
AAAGCCTCAGCGATTTCGGGATAGCCTTCACGGTCGGCCTGGCGCGACATCGCGAGATACATACCAACTTCGGTACATTCGCCCATGAAGTGGTCGTTAAGGTCTTTGATCATCTCATCGCCAGTGCCTTTAGCAACGCCGATTTCGTGTTCTGTTACGAAATTCAAAGCCTCTTTTTCGTCGAGTTCTTTAAATTTGCTTGCGGGAACACCGCACATAGGGCACTTTTCGGGAGCTGAGTCACCTTCGTGAACGTATCCACAAACGGTGCAGATAAATTTCTTTTTCATAATGTATAACAGTTTATTGTATGTTTATTAGATAGTTGTGTTTCTACTATATGATAATAGACAAATTCTGTATAGCTGTTTATTATATATGTATAGTCACATCGTTGAAACAAAATTAGCAAATATCCGATATTTCGCCAAACATTGTGCACAAAAACTTCATGGTAATGATTATCCAATATCGCCACAACGTGGCGGAGCGGGTGTCGACGCCCCGCTGCGCTCAACCTTTTCCACACTGAAAAGCTACTGCCGGTTCGCTACTGACCGATGCCGGGGCAAGCGGTGGCGATAGGGCAAAAAAAATCGGTTCTTCCTATGAGGGAAAAACCGGTTTTATTTGCTGTAAAATCTTTGCTGTTAATTATTCAGCAGTAGCGGGAGTTTCAACAGCTGCAGAGTCGGCAACCAAAGTGTCAGCAGGAGCTGCTTCTTCAACTACTTCTTCTTCTACAACTTCCATTGAATCAACTGCATCAGCAGCTTCAGCGTTTTCAGCCTTGTTGCCGCAAGAGATCATTGAAAGACCTGCGATAACAGCGAAAGACAAAAATAACTTTTTCATTTTCGTTTTCAGATTAAATAATAAAACAATATTTTGTGCTTCAAAAACAATGCAAAGGTACGACTAATTTTCAATCCGCCAAACGTTTTTTCGATTTTTTTTGAGAGAAATGTGTTATAAAACACACTTTTTTTGATCGCGCCAATTAAACCAAATTATACCACACTGATATTCAGTGCATTACAGATCTACAACAGTTCCAAATTCGCCACCACCTTACGGCGAAATTTCATTCATTTTAACACTAAAGACCGATTCTTAGCCTATTTCTACGAAATTTTGTATCTTTGCAGCGGAAAATGTTGGGGGGAGCGACGTGATAATTGTTTATTAATTATAGTATATAGAATGAAAGCATTTGTTTTCCCCGGTCAGGGCGCACAATTCGTAGGCATGGGCAAGGACCTCTACGACAACAACGCCACCGCCCGCGAGCTTTTCGAAAAAGCAAACGAAATTCTCGGTTTCCGCATCACCGATTTGATGTTTGAAGGTACTGAAGACGATTTGAAGCAAACCAAGGTTACTCAGCCTGCTGTGTTTCTCCACTCTGTAATTTTGGCAAAGACACTCGGTGAAGAATTTGCCCCCGACATGGTTGCAGGTCACTCACTCGGCGAGCTCTCAGCGCTCACCGCTGCCGGAGCCCTCTCATTTGAAGACGGATTGCGCTTGGTAAGTGCACGCGCTCACGCCATGCAGAAAGCCTGCGAGGCCAAGCCCTCAACCATGGCTGCCATCATCGCCCTTCCCGACGAAAAAGTTGAAGAAGTTTGCGCTGCCACCGAAGGTGTGGTTGTTGCAGCCAACTACAACTGCCCGGGCCAGATTGTTATCTCAGGTGAGATTGACGCCATCAACGCTGCATGCGAAGCCTTGAAGGCTGCCGGTGCAAAGCGCGCCCTTCCCTTGAAGGTTGGTGGTGCATTCCACTCTCCGCTGATGGAACCCGCACGTGCCGAACTCGCTCAGGCCATCGAAGCCACCGAGTTTCACACCCCCATCTGCCCCGTTTACCAAAATGTTGACGCTGCCCGTCACACCGACCCCGCTGAAATCAAAGCAAACCTCGTGGCACAGCTCACCGCTCCCGTGCGTTGGACACAGAGCGTACAAGCAATGATTGCCGACGGTGCCAGCGAGTTCATCGAACTCGGCCCGGGCAAAGTGCTCCAAGGCTTGGTTTCAAAAATCAACCGCGAAGTAGCCGTTAGCGGCAAACAATAA
>CAZDIC010000163.1:2182-3887 GCA_964505395.1 uncultured Alistipes sp.
GAAAACTTTGGTATATCAGAGAAAAGCGTTAAATTTGCATTGAAGCATAGGCATAAGCCAATATGCGCCTTAACTCAGCCATTATCACTCCATGATAAAAGTTGGAATACTCGGCGCCCACACAGCGGTAGCCGGAGAACTTATAAGAATTTTGATTAACCACCCCGATGTGGTTCTGAAAACCGTGGCATCGGAGTTGACAGCCGGGAAAACAATAGCAAGTGTACACCGCGGACTTATCGGCGACACCGACATGGTGGTCGCCCCTACCCTACCTGTGTCAGGGCATAACGCCATATTCCTTTGCGGCGAGCCGTGGGAAGCACAGCAATGGATGGAACGTAACCACGCAGCACTCAGCACCGGCACACCCGACGACACCGACAGCGAGCCGGTGCGCGTAATCGACCTCACCGGAGCCTTCCGCGACGGCACCTACGACATGGTTTACGGCCTGCCGGAGTGGAACCGCAAAGCACTTGTGCGCGGAGCCACACGCGCCTCCATCCCCTCAGCGATAGCCATGGCGGTGGAGCTCGCCCTCTTCCCCCTGGCCAAAAACATGCTGCTGCAAGGCAACATCACCATCGCTGCAACCATCGCTGCCATCCATGAAGCCGATGTGAAGCCACGGCGCCACGACACCGACAATGTGGTGATGTCGACACGCCTCGACCCGATTGCGCCGATGGAAAACCGACCTGATGCCGACGCCGCCACCCGCGAAATAGCCACCATGTTGCGCCAAGTGCAGCCCAACTTCTCGTGGGCCGTCAACGCCCAACTCAGTCGCGACGACACATCGGCGCGAGGCATCACCGTGGGAATCAGCCTCAACTCATCGCTCCCCGTGTCGGAGCTGGCCCACCACTTCGAAGAGGCGTACCACGACCACAATTTCACCTACCTGGTTGACCGAGCTCCATCGGCCCTCGATGTGGAGAACACCAACAAGTGCCTCATCCATCTCGCCTACCCGAGCCACGACACCGACATGCTCACCGCAGCCAAACAGTTGCGCATCACCGCCGTAATCGACTACCTGCTGAAAGGCTCGGCCGGCAACGCTGTCCACTGCATGAACCTGCTGTTCGGCCTATCGGAGCGCACCGGCCTATCGCTCAAAGCTTCGGCATTCTAACCCACGGCCTTGCCATAAGAGAGCCGGAGCATTCTTGAGCGCTCCGACATACTCCACACATATCATTCCTACATCAGACACCAATCATCCCTACATGATAGAGTTAGGGCCTCTCGGTGCACTGTTGCCGAGAGGCCCTATTATTATCCGCGAACACTGAAAGCATCGGGGCTACCGAGCTTTTTAGTGTAGAAACTCATTTTTGAGCGTGCGCGAGAGTCCTTCTCTGATGGTGTATGGTGGAACGAAGCCCGATGAATGGGCCTTTGTGGCGTCAAATTCGGTTGTAGCGCAAAACTTTTTCACCCTCACCGAGCTGACCGACAGTTTACGACGAAGCACCCAAGCCAAAAGGTCAAAACAGTAGCCTCCGGTCATACCCAACCAATAGGGGAAATGAGTCTTGGGAATATGCTTGTTAAGCACATGACTCACCACGTCGACTAATTGATTCATGGTGAAGTCGGGCTTGTCAACATAGTTAAACACGTTATACCCCGTTGTCACAGAGTCAATCATATATCTCACAAAAGCCACAATGTTGCCCACATAGGCCATCGACTT
>CAZDIC010000164.1:0-3857 GCA_964505395.1 uncultured Alistipes sp.
GATTAGCGGCCACCGGCCGAGGAGGTGTCAACGTGGGCATCTGCGTCAACAACTTTGTAGACTCCTTGTTTTTGATGTCCCCATTGCAGGTTGTAGGCCACTTTTATGAATGGCAGAGGCGACAGATTGAGGCGCAGGTTGGTGGAGTGGCTGTTGTAACGGTTGACTGATTGTGAACCGGTGTCGTATTTGGTGAACGGGCATATCGCACCGCCACCAAATTCCCACTTCTTCCAATTATAGCTGAGCATGATGGCCGAGATTGTCTCGCCCCATGAATAGGTTTCACCGAATAGCGTTTTGGGCGCTTTCTCATATTGCACGAGGAATGTGAAGCCCCAGTGAGTGGCAATTAACGACACGTCACCGCTCAGGTGATTATTTGTGTGCTTGTAGTCGATTCCTTTCGATTGCTCCATGCGGTAATGGAGCGACCCCGACAGCGACAGCCAGTCGGGTATAACATCAATCTGCGGGGCGAGTGTGAACGATAGCGATTTCAGCCCTTTGCTATTTTCGTAGGTGGTTATCAATCGGTCGTTATCCCAATATAGATATGGCGCAATGGCATTGGGACATTCGAGACCTCGAACACTGAATGTGCCGTTCACTCGCGACGATGTGTATTTGTAGCGCAGGGTGAGCATGTAGCTCGACGATGTTTTCAGATATGGGTTGCCCACGCTCCATTGTATGCCATCGGTTTGTTGGGTGGCGATATTGGTCTGTGCCAACGATGGTGTGGTTTGCCACGAAGTTAAGTTCAGCGAAAACATTGAGGTGTTGTTGTAGCGATATGTTGTTGAGAACCGCGGACGCAGATTCCAACTGTGATTTCCTTGCCCTGTTTCGCGAAATTTAAAGTCGGTGTATTGTGCCCCTACGCCGGCTGTGAGCGTCACTTTCTTGATGCGTTGGAAATATTCACCAAAGAAATATGTTTTGTCCTGGCGTTGGTGAAACACTTCACCTCCGAGATTCTCGTAAGTAGAACGGTTGCGATTGGCGTTATACGACACACCGGCGGTAAAGCGTGAGTTCTCCCAATTTTTGATGTAGTCGGCCTCAACGGCATACGCTTGGTTGTGGTCTTTAATTCGGGTGTTGACATCGTTGAGCAGTTCGGCTGTCACGTCATCGTGTTCGGTGTAGGTGCGGTAAGATTTACCATCGTAAAACGACGATTGAAAGTCAATGGCTAATAATTGGTCGTGGGCGAAATGCTGCTCGAAATAGGCCCAGAGTGACGGTCTGAATCCGCTTTCGCTGCTAAAGTCATACAAGCGGATGTCGTTCTGACCGTTGCTTTGCGACATAATGCCGTTATACAATTTATCATCGCTCCACTGTTTGTAGCCGTGTATCGCAACCCAAAAGGTGGTGGTGTCGGGCTTTATGTAGCTGTAATCTAATTGGAGGCCACCAAAGTCGTTGCTTGAGTATCCATCGCGAGGTGATTCGTTGCGGGTGAGTTGCTCTCCGTTGGTATAGGTGAATGTTTCGTTGTAGTCGCGATGTGTGCCCAACCGATGTGTCATTTTATAGTTTGTGCTGATGCCCCATTGCGAGCGACCGTTGTTTAATTTCAAGTTTGCCATATAGTTTCCCCAAGCGCAGTTTAATGCTGGCATCGCGTTGGTCATGAGTGAGCCTCCAAGTGTGGGGTTTGCCACCACAAAGTTAAGCACTGCCGCAGCTCCTTTGTAGCGTAATCCAGGATTATCAATCCATTCAATGCGTTTGATGGTTGAGGGGAGCAGGTTCTTCACTTGGTCAATGGTGGACTCACGGCCGTTGATGCGCAGTTGCACGCTCTCGCCCGAGGTGGTTATGGTGCCTAACATCTCATTAACAGAGAGGCTCGGTATCATCATGTTACGCAGCAACTGAACACCGTCTTTCGAGCGTTCAACAATCTTGGCGGCAGGGAAAAACAAGTCCATGTCGGCTTTATGGACAACCTTTGGCGCCTGAACCACAATCTCTTGTAGCTCAAGCGACGGCACGGTGTCGGTTGGCACTGTATCTGTCGGTACGGTGTCAGTTGGTTCCTGGGCGGTAGCCGTTACTGTGACCGTTGCTGATAAAATGATTAAGGCGAGAAACTGTTTCATTGCTAAAAGATCGGTTTACGACTCATTGCTCTGGTGCGGTGAACAATGATGATTGCGGTTGGAGTGATTGTTGTGTGATATCATCGGCCCTACATAAGGGTGAGGGCCGATGTAAGGGTCGGGGTTAGGTGGGCTGCAGCAGCAAGAAGCTGCTCCGGAGTGAGCGAGAGTATGGTCTGTTTCAGTTGTTGTGCGGGCATCACTTCACCGAAGAATAGGGTAGTTCTGCCGTTGTTGAGTGCCATCTGCTCGTTGTTGTCCGACGACACTATCAGTTGTCCGAGATATTGCTTTTTGGCGGCATCAAGTGCGCGCGTTGTTAGCGGTTCCGTTGCAATGCGTTGCAGTTCTTGGTGCACAAGGTCAATGCAGCGGTTGTTGTCGGAGGGGTCGCAGCCGAAATACACGGCAAACATGCCGCAGTCGCTCATCAGCGACAGCGATGCATCCACGGCGTACACCAGTCCGCGATGTTCGCGCAGCGAGGTGTTAAGGCGTGAGTTCATGCCGGGCCCGCCAAGGATATTGGTGAGCAGCCCGAGTGCATGACGTTCATCGCTGAACAGCGATGGCACACGTGCTGCAATCACCGTGTGGGCCTGGTGCGAGTCGATGTTTTTCACTTGGCAAAATGGAGCCACCGATGCAGGTGCTACACGTGGAGTGAGTGTTACATCGGCCGGCAGCGGAGCGAAATGGCGCTCCACCATCTCTTTCACGCGCTGTGGCGACATTGACCCGCGGTAGAAGGCCACCATGCGACCGGTGGTATAGTGTGTCGTGATGTAGTTGCGACACACATCTTGTGTGAAGCTGTTCAGATTTTTGGCTTCGCCAAGTATGTTGTGGCCAAGTTGTGAACCTGCGAAAAACAGGTCCTCAAAGTCGTCAAACACAGCATCAGCCGGTGAGTCTTGGTAGCTGTCAATCTCCTCTTTCACCACCACGCTTTCACGCTCAAGTTCGTGAGGCGGGAACACGGAGTTACACACCAGGTCGGCAATCAGTTCCACCGCGCGTGCCACATTCCCGTGAGGGAAGATGGCATATACGTTGGTCTCCTCCTTGGTGGTATATGCGTTCAGTTCGCCACCCACAGCCTCCATGCGGTTGCGGATGTGGGCGGCACGGCGACGTTGTGTGCCTTTAAAGATTGTGTGCTCCACAAAGTGAGCCAAGCCATATTGTTGCGATGCTTCATCGCGACTGCCGGCGTTGATGGCTACTCCGAAGCAATCCACGCGTGTGGGAAGTTTCTCACACACCAGGCGCAAACCGTTTGAAAGAGTGAAATATTCAATATGCATATTGCTATTCGATTCAATTTTGAGGGTCAACCCATCGGCCATCGGCCTTCAGCAGGTTGATAAGGTGGTCAAGTGCCACTGCTGAGGGAATGTTTTTCTCCACGGCAGTTTTCCCGCGATAGATGCTCACGTTACCCACTCCGGCGCCAACATAACCATAGTCGGCATCGGCCATCTCACCGGGGCCGTTCACAATGCATCCCATTACGGCAATTTTAAGTCCTTTGAGATGTGAGGTGGCGGCTTTAACGGCCTTTACTGTGGTTTGCAGGTCAAACAGGGTGCGGCCACATCCGGGGCACGACACAAATTCGGTGCGGCTCACGCGGCGACGTGCTGCCTGCAGGATGCCAAGCGACAGGCGGTTGCGGTCGTCGGCACTCATGCCGTTGGCCACAAGGTCAATGCCGTCAATCAGTCCGTTGAGCAACAGTGC
>CAZDIC010000165.1:0-3815 GCA_964505395.1 uncultured Alistipes sp.
AGAATGGGACTGGAATGAGATACTGAAAGGCCATTGAGGCCTATGTGTGTCATATTGGAAGGAGAAAAGGGAGTTGGAAGGGAAAAGGAAGTTTGAAGGGAGAAACGTTTATCTGAATTTTGGTGAACGGTTGGAAAAATGGAGGGTATGAATATGATGAATTCTATTGCCAATCATGTGGAATATTTGCTGCGGAAAAATGACTGTGTCGTTCTTCCCGGCTTTGGTGCATTCTTATGCAACTATGTTCCCGCACATTTCGATGAGAGGAAAAACGACACACTGCTTCCCCCCTCGCGTGGCTTGGCTTTTAATCAAATGATAACCGACACCGATGGTCTGTTGGTGTGGTCGGTGGCACGCAAAGAGTGCATTTCGTATGAACAAGCTGCGGCTCGTGTGCGCGAAGCCATTGATGCCATGTGGCACGAACTGACCACCTACGGCGAACTGTCGTTTGGCCGTCTTGGCACATTCTATCGCCATGCCGACGGCCACATCGAGTTTGATGCCGCTGCACTTCCATCAATTAACGGTACGCTATTCGGTCTGCAAACATTGGAGTTGCAGCCTGTTGCCGTGGCCGCTGTTCCGGAGCCGGCAGTCGAAGAGAATGCTCCTGCAGCTGTCGTTGCCGAAGAGAAGGAGCCGGTGGTGTTGCAATCGCCTGTTGATTGGCGCACATACGCCACAGGCGTTGTAGCCTCGTTGGCTGTAGTTATCACCGCTGTTCTGTTTGTGCTCTCACCCATTAAGGTTAACCACGAATTGCAGGAGGCTACCATTGCACCGCTGCCAAAGGCCATTGTGCAGGAACCGGCTAAGGTGGTTGTTGCCGAACCGGTCACTGAGGCCGCTCAGCCTATATCGGTCGCCCCCGCTCCGGAGGTTACATCTCAGCCGGAAGTCGCTGCCAAAGCGACTGCCACCGCTCAGGCCGAGCCGATTCATTTTGATGACAACGACCCGTTTTGCGTGATTGTGGCTTCATTCCCCACACGCTCACAGGCCGATACATATCTCATTGAGCACAGCCGTATGCAACTCGGTGTGCTCGAGCAAGATTCGAAATACCGTATATACGCCGCCACAGGTGCCACTTACACTGCTGCCGACCGGCAACGCTCGGTTCTCGGCAAAAATGATGCGTGGATTTGTCGGCGCTGACATAACAAACTTAACACGCAGTTTCTATGGAAAATTTTCACGACCTGCTGCTAAATCGCAGAACTATCAGAAAATACACATCGGAAAAAGTTGACCCGCAAGCGGTAAAACTAATCTTGGAAGCTGCGCTCACGGCTCCCACCTCGAAGAGCGGCCGTTCATGGCAGTTTGTAGTGGTTGAGGATGCCGAAATGCTGAAACACCTTGGTGAATGTAAGTCAAACTATGCTACCTCTATCGCCAACGCTCCGTTGGCCGTGGTGGTGGTTGCCGACATCACCAAATCGGAGGCTTGGATTGAAGATGCCTCTGTGGCTGCTGCATTCATTCAGTTGCAAGCCGCCGACCTTGGCCTCGGTTCCTGCTGGGTTGAGGTGAGAGATCGCTATCGCGACGACGGTGAGCCCTCGGAGGATTATGTGCGCGAGGCGCTGTCGATTCCTGAAAACTTCGGTGTGTTGTGCATCGTGTCAATCGGGCACAAGGATGAGCAACGCCGCCCCATTGATCCCGAAAAACTGCAATGGGAGAAGGTTCATCTTGGGAAATGGAAGGACTAAAAAATCAATTCGATACAAACAACATAGCATGCCGAAGCGGTAGGCTGAAGGTGTGTGTGATTGGTGCCGGAAATGTGGCCGGGCACTTGGCGCCGGCGTTGGCCAAGGTGGCCGATGTGGTGCAGGTGGTTAGTCGCACGGGCATCTCCGGAGCCGCCTTGCGCGACAAGATAGGTGCCGGATGTGAAGCCATCACCGACCTCGAGCAGCTTACACGCAATGCCGATTTGTATCTGATTTCAGCCACCGACGACAGTGTGGCCTCTATTGTGGCTCATAGCGCTGACTTTGGCGGTGTGTGGGCTCACACCTCGGGCAGCGTCCCGGCATCGGTTTTCGCAGGGAAACGTGCTCGCTACGGTGTGCTCTATCCCTTGCAAACTTTCACCCGCAATGTGGATGTGGACATGAGTCGTGTGCCATTCTTCGTTGAAGGGAACGACGAGGCTACAACCGAGTTCCTTCGCGAGGTGGCGTTGAAAATCTCGAATGTGGTGGAGATTGCCGACAGCGAACGGCGCAAAAAGCTGCATTTGGCGGCGGTGTTCGCGTGCAACTTCGCCAACCAAATGTGGGTGGAGGCCGACTCTATTCTGCGCGAAATAGGGCTCTCAATCAATTATTTGATGCCGCTACTGCAGGTTACGCTATCGAAACTGGATGCCGTAACCCCACGCGATGCAATGACAGGGCCGGCGCGCCGTGGCGACCTTGCTGTGATTGAGGCGCAGCGCGAACAGCTCTCGGGCACACAGCAAGCAATTTACACCATGCTCTCAAATCGCATTCTGAGCGAATTTGACCACTCTAAGTAAGCGAGCTCCGGTGTAACTTACTCCAAATATCCGACACAATATGAGCAAGATAAATTACGATTTACAGAAAATCAAAGGGCTGGTTTTTGACGTTGACGGTGTGTTATCGCCAATCGTGGTGCCGCTGGGCTGCGATGGCAACCCTCAGCGCATGGCAAATGTGCGCGACGGTTACGCCATTAAACTGGCTCTGAAACGTGGACTCAAAATAGCTATTATCAGTGGCGGTTGCGGTGAAGGCTTGGCCGAACGGTTCAAAATTCTTGGTGTGCAGGATGTTTACCTCAAGGCCGGCATGAAATTGCCGTTGTTGCAGTCGTGGATGCAACTTAATGGACTTACACCGGAGGAGGTGGCGTACGTGGGCGATGATGTGCCCGACCGCGATTGCCTTGACTATGTAGGGCTTTCGGTGGTGCCGGCTGATGCCGCCGACGACCTTATCGGTGCTGTGCGCTACATCGCACCCGTGAAGGGTGGCTACGGTGTGGCCCGCGACCTGATTGAAGAGGTGCTGAAGGCTCAAGATAAATGGCCGACAACCGATTCGGCCTACTAACCAACGATAAGCATCGTCAGTGGAATTTAACGTCCGAAGGCGAATAGAAACAGCGATAAGCACCGACAGAGTTGTTAACTGTTGTCGGTGTGAATACTAAAATATCAATAAGCGATGGCTGTGGAATTTAATGTGTTGAAGGGGAAAAAACTTTTGTTGGCGAGCGCATCACCGCGCCGCAAAGAACTGCTCAACTCGCTTGACCTCCCTGTGGAGCAAGCCCATCTGAAAGATGTTGACGAGACCTATCCGGCATCATTGGCGGCCGAAGAGGTCGCTCCATACCTGTCGAAACTCAAGGCCGGTGCCTATCGCACCGAACTCGCTGCCGATGAGATTTTAGTCACTGCCGACACCGTGGTGGTGTGTGGCAATGAAGTGTTGGGCAAACCGGCCACCGAGGCCGAAGCCACACAAATGCTCGCAAAACTTTCAGGCCGTTGCCACAAAGTGGTGACCGGCGTCACCTTGGTGTCATGCAACAATTCGGTAACATTCTCCGAAGTCACCGAAGTCGAATTTGCCACCCTCACACCGGCCGAAATCAACCACTACGTCACCAAATACCGCCCCCTCGACAAAGCCGGAGCCTACGGCATCCAGGAATGGATTGGCTACATCGGCATTGTCGGCATCCACGGCGACTACTACAACGTGATGGGCCTCCCCCTCCACTCCCTCTACCGTCACCTCCTCGCCCTCACCTCCCGCTAA
>CAZDIC010000166.1:0-3815 GCA_964505395.1 uncultured Alistipes sp.
CACCTGTAGCAGCATCGCGAGAGAAAGCAACACCGGTAGCCGAGTTGTTACCCATGTTACCGTAAACCATTGCCTGCACGTTAACAGCAGTTCCCCATTCCTCGGGAATCTGGTTCATGCGACGATACAAGATAGCACGTTCGTTCATCCAGCTGTCAAATACAGCGCAGATACCGCCCCAAAGTTGTTCCCATGCGCTATCGGGGAAGTCTTTGCCGGTGTGTTCTTTTACAGCGGCCTTGAAGAGAGTTACCAAGTTTTTAAGGTCTTCAACTTCAAGTTCTGTATCGAATTTAACGCCTTTTTCTTCTTTAACTTTGTCGATAATAGCTTCGAATGGGTCGATTTCGGTTTTAGTTTTCGGTTTCATGCCGAGCACAACGTCGCCATACATTTGCACGAAACGGCGATAGCTATCCCAAGCGAAACGGGGGTTACCACTTTTTTCAGCCAAAGCATTAACAGTAGCATCATTCATACCCAAATTCAGCACAGTGTCCATCATACCCGGCATAGAAGCGCGAGCACCTGAACGAACTGAAACCAAGAGGGGATTTTGCGGGTCGTTGAATTTCTTACCGGTCAAAGCCTCAACGTGAGAGATAGCTTTTTCTACATCAGCTTTAATGTCGGCAACCACTGCATCTTTGCCCGATTGGGTATACTCAGTGCAGACTTCGGTTGTGATTGTGAAGCCCGGAGGAACAGGCATCCCTAATTTGTTCATTTCAGCGAGGTTGGCACCTTTACCACCAAGAAGGTTACGCATTGAAGCATCGCCTTCCGCTTTTCCGTCGCCGAATGTAAAGATTTTTTTCATTGGGTTTGAGAATTTAGTATGAGTATATAATTTTAAGTGTTCACAAAATAGCGATTGGGCAACGTCGCGAGTTAGCATTACGGACTTTGCCCTATATAGTGGTATCAACAATATCACACGCTGCAACAGCATTAAGCGATTGCTCCATGCATTGAAGAGTTCTCTATTCGGCAAAGATACGACTTTCGATTGGAAAAATTATCCTATAGTGACAAAAAAATAGTGCCGATCTGTAATTTTTATTTTCATTTTACCACACCGAAAGGGCGCTACCGCTTTGCAATTTGACGGCAACGCCCTCATTCGTGGCTAATGAAGTTTTAAATTTACAATTCAGAGTGGAATAAATGGCCATTACGCCACCATTAATCGTTAACGGCAAGCGGTTCTCCGGGAGTTGAGGCATAGAACATAACCATTTCGGTTACCGAATCCGTTCGGTTTTCGCCACGATGTTTTCTGTTTGAAATCTCAACTATCGGTTCTCCTGCTTTGAAGGTTTTCTCCTCGCCATTCTCACAAACGATGGTTAACTCTCCCGAGAGAATCATACCGGCGTTAATCACCGGATGCGAATGCCAATCGGTAACTGCATGAGGAGGGAAGAAGAAATGCTTAATGACTACTTGTGGGGTACCGGTAGGGTATGCCGGGAATGCAGATCCGTCCCACGATTTTGTTGTCTCCACTAAAACAGAGGTGTTTACTTTTGACGAATTTTCCATTGTGGTAGATATTATGTTCATTATTTGTGGCTATAACATTAGCCATTGCCACTAAGTTGACCGTGGTGCCACAAATTTACAATTTAATTCTCATTTTTCACAATACAAGCCACACCGCCCGACAAAAATATTATATCATTACAGCGAAATTGTGTAACCGAAGCAACGATTAATCTTCGTAACTTTGCAGCATCGGAATACGACTTTAATATTGACAATCACCCAACACCATTTCCAATGAGAAAACATGGCGACAAAATCGTTTTAGGTTTAACCATCATAACAGTCTTCTCGGCAAACGCATCTATCACAGGACATGTTGCTGACACAACAGGAGAGCCCATAATCGGAGCTATTGCACAATGGGTAGGTACAAACAAAGCCTGCACAACCGACAATAACGGGGACTTCCGTCTTGATTATGATAAAAATGCCTCGAAGTTGGCAATTAGCTTCGTGGGATACGAAACCGACACAATACAGGTGGAGAATGGCATGCACTACAACATTACGTTGCAACCAAATACGCTGGGATTGGATGAGGTCACTGTTAAAGGTTATCGTCACGGCATTATCAAATCGGTAGGACTAACCAACCAAACCACAATCACCGGTGCCGAATTGGTAAAAGCGGCATGTTGCAATCTCGGCGAAAGCTTTACCACCAATCCTTCGGTTGACGTAAACTATTCCGACGCCACAACCGGAGCCAAACAGATTAAATTATTAGGACTCTCGGGAGCGTATGTGCAGATGCTTACCGAGAACATCCCAAACTTCCGCGGACTTGCACAACCGTATGCTCTCGGCTACATTCCGGGACCATGGATGCAGAGCATACAAGTGTCGAAGGGCGCATCCTCAGTCAAAAACGGATATGAATCAATCACCGGACAGATTAATGTGGAATACTTGAAGCCACAATCAGAGGAGAATGTAAATGCAAACATATACACCGACAGCAAAAGCAAGATTGAGGTAAACGCCGATGCGAATTATCATTTTAGCAGCAAACTGAGTGGCGCATTGCTGGCTCATTATGAGGACAATTATGGTGCACACGATGGCAATAACGATGGATTCCTCGACAGCCCTAAAATTCGCCAAGTAGACATAATGAACCGATGGGCTTGGTTTGGCGATAATTATATTTTTCAGGGAGGAGTAAAAATCCTCAACGAGAATCGCCGTAGCGGCCAAACAACCCACACCATGAGCATGAACAGTCATGCCTCAACCGATCATCTGTTTGAGATCGGCATCAAGACGCAGCGCTATGAGGCGTTTGCCAAAAATGCTTTCTTTTTAAACCACGACAAGAGTAGCAACATCGCACTGATGGTTTCAGGCTCTTACCATTCACTCGACGGCACCTACGGCCACAAAATGTATAATGCCGATCAACAGAACTTTTACGCCTCGCTAATGTTTGAGAGCAATTTCTCAAAGTTGCATAGCATCTCAACCGGGTTGAGTTATAACTACGACAATCTGGATGAAACGTATCGACTGACACACAACACAGCGTTGACACCGACATCACAGGGAAGCCACGAATCAACACCCGGTGCATATGCCCAATACACATTCAATTTCGACAACAAACTGATTGCGATGGCCGGAGTTCGCTACGATTACAGTTCACGCTACGGCTCATTCATCACACCTCGCGCACACATTAAGTGGACACCGATTGATCTAATCACACTTCGAGGCTCAATCGGGAAGGGCTATCGTACGGTTTATGCCTTAGCTGAAAACAACTATCTCATTGCAAGCGGGCGCAATCTCGTGGTCGACAACCTCAATCAGGAACAAGCGTGGAACTATGGCGTCAGTGTTGACATGAATATTCCATTATTCGGGAAGCCCCTTAATCTGAACATGGAATATTACTACACCCACTTTTACAGTCAGGCTATTGTTGACTACGATTCAAACCCAACAGAAATACATATCACCAACTTGGCAGGCAAGTCGTATTCACACACGTTTCAAATTGATGCCACATATCCGGTGTTCGCCGGCTTTAGCTTTACCGCTGCCTACCGACTAAATGATGTAAAAACCACCTACGGTGGAGTATTGATGGACAAGCCGTTAACCAACAAATCCAAAACACTGTTCACAGCCACATATAAAACACCGCTTGAGCTATGGCAGTTCGATGCCACATTGCAACTAAACGGTGGTGGCCGACTACCTCTTGCCAACACGCCACGATTTCAATCGTTCCCGCAACTTAACATGCAGATAACCCGATGGTTCCG
>CAZDIC010000167.1:0-2156 GCA_964505395.1 uncultured Alistipes sp.
TGGCAAGTTTTTGAATACACAATTAGAATGTATTGCAAAAATTATTGCTAACTTTGTAAGCATAGTACGATGCTTCAATACTAATCGCCTTGACAAGCTCGATGCAGTTGTTGTGGCGATTGCTAACCATCTAACATTTATTATCTTACCAATATATCACAATGAACTCAAAACAATTTTCGGTAATTGCCTTGTCAGGTATTGTGCTCCTGTCAGGTTGCAGCAAAAAGCTCGGCCAATTTTCTGCCGACAATTTCACAGTGAATCCCAATCCGTTGGAAGTTGTCGGTGACAAAGTTCCCGCAACAATTACCGCCAACGTACCGTCAAAATTTTTCCAGAAAAACGCAGAAGTAACTGTAACCCCCTACCTCTGCTTCAATGGTCAGGAAGTAGCCTCTCAGGCTTATTCATTCCAAGGCGAAAAAGTGCGTGGCAATGCTCCTGTAATTAGCTATGACAACGGTGGCACAGTAACTATCCCCGCTTTGTATGACTACCAAGACGAGATGATAGAAAGCGACCTCGAATTAGCATTCAACGTAACCCAAGGCAACAAGCAATATGTGCTGCCCCGCGTGAAAGTTGCCACCGGTGTTGTTGCCACAGCCACCTTGGCCGATGTAGCCACAGTAGCACCGGCTGTTGCTAAGGACAAATTCCAACGCATCATTAACGAGAAATATAACGCTGACATCCACTTCTTGATTAACCAAGCCAACATCCGCGACGGACAGCTGAAATCGTCGGAAATGCTTGACCTTAACAACCAAATCAAGAATGCCAACAACGATAAGTCGCGCGAAATCGAAGAAATCAACATTTCATCATACGCCTCACCTGAAGGTGCTCTCGACCTCAACACACGTTTGGCTGAGAACCGCGAGAAAAACACCTCAGCTTATCTCAAAAATCAGTTGAAGAAAGATAACATCACCGAATTTGGCGAACTTACAGCAAACTTCACTCCTGAGGACTGGGAAGGCTTCCAAACTTTGGTATCGGCCAGCAACATCCAAGACAAAGAACTCATTCTCAGCGTTCTTTCAATGTACAAAGACCCCGAACAGCGCGAGAGGGAAATTCGCAACATGTCGTCGATTTTCGACCAACTCGCCGAACAGATTCTGCCTCAATTGCGTAAATCACGCATCACAGCATCAATCAATGTAATCGGTAAGAGCGATGCCGAAATTCTTGAACTTGTGCAATCTAACCCCTCAAGCCTCAGTGTTGACGAACTGCTTTATGCAGCCACATTAGTTGACAACAACGCTGACAAGATGCAGATCTACCAAAAAGCTGTAGAATATTATCCCAACGACTATCGCACATACAACGACCTCGGTTTGGCTCAATACAATGCCGGTGACCTCGATGCAGCCAAAGCCAGCTTCACAAAAGCAACAAAGCTCGCACCCAATGCATCTGAGCCTCAAATGAACCTCGGTTTGATTTCGTTGGCCGACAAAGACTACAGCCAAGCAAATCAAAAATTCGGTGCTGCTGCCGGCCTTGATGAACTCAACGACGCAATGGGCACATATTACCTCATGACAGGCGACACATCAGCTGCCGTTAACTCGTTTGGTAATTCAAAATCTAACAATGCCGCCCTCGCTCAAATCCTTGCCAAGGACTACAGCAAAGCAAAAACAACATTGGCCGGCATCTCTAACCCCGACGCAACAACCTACTACCTCAATGCCGTTCTCGGTGCTCGCACTAACAACGACTCAATGGTTAACAACAACCTCCGTCAGGCTGTGCGTCTCGACAGCTCATTGGCAGCCAAAGCCGCTAAAGACCTCGAATTCCGCAATTTCAACATTTCGTCGATTCTCTAATCTTATCGCGGCAAAAACTGTATAAAAAATGCCAACACGACAAACTAAACCACGGAAGGCCGGGCGCACCTCTCAGAGGCGCCCGGCCTCCGATGCTTCAACGAAACGCCTGGCGTGGGTGCTGTCGATAATCATAGCGGTTGTCGTCACCTATCTCATAACCTCGGCAAAACAAACTTCAACACAAACAATCGAGATTGCCGACAACCTCGAAACAGTTGTCACAAACCCCTCGCTCCCCGAAAAGTTAATCAACTACACCGGCATGACCGTGTCGTTCAACGCGAAAACTCACCAACCAAACTGGGT
>CAZDIC010000167.1:2256-3765 GCA_964505395.1 uncultured Alistipes sp.
CCGGGTGAATTCACACGCCGAGCATTTGCCAACGGCCGCATGGACCTTGCCGAAGCAGAAGCCGTGGCCGATGTCATCGCATCATCCACACGTGCAGCCCATCGCTTGGCAATCAGTCAAATGCGTGGCGACTTCTCACGCAAGCTCAACACGCTACACGATAGCCTGCTCGACCTGGCATCACTTCTTGAGCTTGAGCTCGACTTTTCAGAGGAAGACGTAGAATTTGCATCACGCCAAAAACTACTCGAGATAGCATCTGAGGTGGAATCGGTTGTGACCACACTCGCCGCAAGTTTTGCCAAAGGTAGTGCCATCAAGGACGGTATTCCCGTGGCTATTGTGGGCGATACAAACGCCGGAAAATCAACACTGCTGAATGCCCTACTCCACGACGACCGTGCCATCGTTAGCGACATCCACGGCACAACCCGCGACACCATCGAGGATACCATCAACATCAACGGCACACTCTTCCGCCTTATCGACACTGCCGGTATCCGCGAGACTCACGACACCATTGAGGCGCTCGGCATTGAACGAACACTACAACGCATCTCATCCGCTCGCATCGTCCTTTGGGTAATTGACGCCACCACTCTCACCGTGGCACAAAACACAAACCGACTGCCGGAAGCAATCGAGGCCACTCGCAGTCGCATCCTCAAACAGATGCACACCGACCAAACCCTCCTAATTGTCATCAACAAAACCGACCTCGCCCCCACTACCACCCTCCCATCGTTATTCAACAATGCCGATAGCACCATCTCTGCACCCACAAACAGCAATCCATGTGACCACGCAACGATTGCGCCCTCAAATAGAGCCACCTGCATTCCGAACCAAGTTGCGTCCTCAAACTGTGATTCCTGTGGTAAGAACATGGATACACCCTCAAATAGTGACACATGCAGTCCGCGAACAGTTGCCACACTTGCCATTAGTGCACGCGAAGGCATCGGCATTGACACACTCCAACAAACACTCGTAAAACTCTCAGGAGCAGCCGACATCTCTGCAACCGACATAATTGTAACAAATGCACGTCACTATGAAGCACTAACCAATGCCGCTCAGTCAATTCATCGCGCCATTGAAGGCATTCACAACAACCTCTCCGGCGACTTCATCGCCCAAGATGTTCGTGAAACCCTCCACCACCTCGCCTCCATCACCGGCACAATCACCTCACAGGACATCCTCACCTCCATCTTCTCCCGCTTTTGCATCGGAAAGTAGACGGTGATTTGAGGACTACTGAAAATACCATTTTTGCCGGTTTTCAACTTACTTTTAATGTTATCGAGCTATTAAGAGTATGATATTGAGCAATATCGAAAAAATAGTAATGATTGGCCAGATAATGCAGAATATCAGAACGTTTATTTGTGTATATGACAAATTAGTCTTTTCTCCACAGTATAGTAGCCACTGAACACAGATATTGAACATATTTTTCGGAAGTGGTTTCACGTAGTAACGATTCCAAACTTTATCAAAAAAACG
>CAZDIC010000168.1:0-3758 GCA_964505395.1 uncultured Alistipes sp.
ACGACGGTGACCTGTTTGCATTTGGTGAGGCTACTGCCGGAGTGCTCCCCGAAATTAATCATCGCCTGAAGGCGCTTGGATCACACAAGCAGTATCGCAACTTGTTGGGCTATACCTTTGGCACCGGGTTTGGTATCGGTGAGGTTATTGCCGGAAAACTTAACCTCGGAAATAATGCTTGTATCGAAACTTTCTGCTTGCCGGGTAAACATAACCGTGACGTAATGGTAGAGGATTCGGTGGCCATTCGTGCCGTGATTCGCGAATACAATCATTTGGCCGGAACAAACGACCTTACACTGACACCTAAAGATATTTGTGAAATTGCCGATGGCACTCGCGAGGGTAATCGTGATGCCGCAATCGGTAGCTTCCGACTCTTTGGTGAGGCTGCCGGCGATGCTATGGCCACTGCTATCACCCTTACCGACTCGTTGGTTGTTATCGGTGGCGGATTGACCGGTGCCGCTCGTTACATCTTGCCGGCCTTGTTGGAACAGCTGCGTTCGAAAATTCACACCATCAACGGTGAAGAATTGAACCGTGTGCAAATGAGTGTATTCAATCTCGACGATGAGCAGGAGTTCTCCAAATTTGCAAAGGGTGATGCCCGCGAATTGAAAGTGTATGGTAGCAACAAAACCGTGGTTTACGACCCGATGAAGTGCACAGGCGTGTGCTTGTCGAAGCTCGGAGCTTCAAAAGCCATCTCTATCGGTGCTTACACATATGCTCTTAGTCAACTTGACGCGGAGTAAATGCTTGAATATATGAGTATTGCCACGTTATGCGTGGCAATACTCTCAAAAGTTGTGTTGTGGGATTCAAATAAAGGTGTTACCTTTGTAAGTTATTACCTATAAAGGTCTTTACGTAATGAACAAAAGGCAAAAGCGTGTTTTTAATATACGC
Source organism: uncultured Alistipes sp. (assembly GCA_964505395.1). Classification (GTDB taxonomy): domain Bacteria; phylum Bacteroidota; class Bacteroidia; order Bacteroidales; family Muribaculaceae; genus UBA7173. Next base: position 913 of record CAZDIC010000168.1, read on the forward strand.
CGTGGCTCATTAATTGCCTCGGCTGTAGTTGCTGCTTTGGCAGTGTCGCCAACTGTAACCGGTTCGGTTACCGATCTCCCCGTTACGAGTGTAAACGGGAAACAATATCATTATTACGACGTTCAAAATCGCGAATCCATTTACACTCTTTCAGAAAAGTTGGGAGTGACTCGTGATGATATTTTGGAGTATAATCCCTCGGCTGTCGATGGATTGAAGCCAAAGATGCGTTTGTATTTTCCTGTTTCGGCCGCGTCGGATATTAATTCTCGTGCTGTGGTGTATGCCGCTGCAGCCGGTGTGAAGACTCACACTGTGAAGAAGGGCGAAACCCTCTATGGCATTGCTAAACAATATGGCATGTCGCCCGACCGTTTGGCAGAGATGAACCCGCAAGTGGCCGATGGGGTGCGTGTTGGTGATACTCTTACAATTAATGCCGATGAGGAGGCTGAGCGCGTTGCCGCGCAGAATGTTTCGGCAACTGCATCTACATATGCCAACGAGACAGGCGATACCAATGGTGCTGCCACTTGGAATCCAACAGTTCCGGTGGGAAACATTAATGATGTTGCCACCGTTGTAACATCACCCGCTGTTGTGGCATCTTCAACTGAAACCGATGATGTCGTATCTGATGATGTTGTCTCGGTAAGCGATTCATCTTCGGCAGCACACGCTGAAGAGGCCGATCCGCTGAATGTGGCTGTTATGTTGCCGTTCATGTTAAGTGAAGAACAGCTGAGTCGCACTACCCAGCTTTACACCGAGTTCTTTAAAGGAATGTTGTTGGCTGCCGATTCATTGAAGACCGCTCCCGGTGCACCTGTAACATTTACGTTTTACGACACAGCATCGAGCCTTGACACATTGCGCTCGGTGATGAGTCGCCCTGAAATTGAAACTCTCGACCTGATTGTCGCGCCCGACAATTCGGCTCACTTGCAATACATTATGGACCATGTTGACGACGAAACGTTGGTGCTTAACATATTCGCCGTCAAGGATGAAAATTACAAGAACTACCACAACCTGATTCAGACCAATATCCCTCATGATGCGATGTATGACCGTGCGATCGATCTCTTTTTGGAGAAATATCGCGGTGTTATGCCGGTGTTCATCACTCGTAGCTCCGGCATGGCAGATAAGGAATCGTTTACAACAGCCTTAAAGGCACGTTTGGATGCCGATTTTATCACCTATCGTGAGATAACATTTACTTCAAATCTCTCGGATAGCGATTTGAGCACTTTGGATGTTGATGTTACGCCCGTTGTTTTTGTGCCTAATTCAGGCTCAAAAACCGAATTCGCTCGGTTTGAGAAGGCTATTACGCGTTTACGCAATAATGCATTGCTTCCATCAAATGTAACTATTTTCGGCTATCCTGAATGGGTTACTTTCCGTGGCGATAGTTTTGACGAGATTTGCGAATTGGGCGCATCAATTTACTCTCGCTATTTATCAAATGAGTCGAATAGCGCTACTCGTCAGTTGAAACGCAAGTATAAGGAGTGTTACGGCGTGGATATGTTTGAGGCTGTGCCTACTCAAGGCATTTTGGGCTTCGACACCGGTATGTATATAATTAAGGGCTTGAAGCAACTTGATGTAACCGGTTCATTCCCTTGTGAGAACGATGGTATTCAGAGTTGCATAAAGCTCAAAAGAAGTGGAGATGCTATGACTGATGATAATAACGACAGTAAACCTGCCGGAGGCCTCGTCAACGATGCGCTCTATCTTATTAATTATGGTCATGGAGGTGTGGTTGAATGGAAAAATTAAAACGACATAGATCAGTGTTAAGTCGCTTTAATTGGCTCAAAGTTCTTGTCCTTGTGCCGATGATAGGGCTGGCATATGGCCCGATGCATGCGCAACGCCACTACGAACCTCATGTACATATCGGTGGTCATGGTGGTGTTACGCTCTCAAATGTGTCGTTCTATCCTCACATAAAGGAGCAGCTGCTTATGGGCACTCAATTTGGCTTGTCGTTCCGTTACGCTGAGGAGCGTCATGTGGGTTTCCTCGTGGAAGTGAATTTCGATCAGCGTGGTTGGAAGGAGAACTTTGAGGAGTATAACAATCAGTTTAACTACTACCATCGCACAAATTACATCGAGTTACCGGTGATGACCCACATATTTTTCGGGTCGCGTAAGGTTAAGGGTTTCATTAACCTCGGTCCGCAAATCGGATATATGCTCTCAGATAATATTGAATCTAATTTCGATTACAAAAATCCGAGCAAGGTTACAGGTTTCCCGTCGGAGAATCGCTACACCGAACAGATGAGCCTGGACATTACAAAACGTTTCGATTATGGCATCACTGCCGGTGCCGGCATTGAGTTTGTTATAAAGAAGCGTCACAGTGTGATGTTGGAGGCTCGATATTACTACGGCTTGGGCAACATATTCCCTTCGGCCAAGAAGGATTTCTTCTCGGCCTCGCGAGGGTCGTCGATAGCCGTATCAATGGGATATATGTTCCGATTGAAATGAGTTGAGGCAAGTCGGTGCGCTCGCAATGCGTAGTGATTTGCCCTCTTTGTTGTTACACCTACTTCAAACTCCAAATAACCGAAATGAAACATAAACATCTTTTCAATATGAACAGACTGACAATGGCGGCTTTGGCTGCAACGCTCGGCGTTTCGGCGCTCGAAGCTGAGGCTCTGTGGATGCGTGATGTTAAAATCTCGCCCGACGGCACTACTATCGCTTTTGAGTATAAGGGCGATATTTACACAGTTGATGCCAACGGCGGGAAGGCCCAACGTCTCACATCCGGTGATGCTTACAATTCCACTCCGATATGGAGCAATGATGGTGCAC
>CAZDIC010000169.1:0-2023 GCA_964505395.1 uncultured Alistipes sp.
TGCCGCATTTTTTTGGCATGATACATTTACCACGTCAAAAACATTCACTAATTTTGTGGATATAAATTTGCCCCGATGAAGACAGTTACATACAATGGGCTCACATTCGAGCCTTACATCGAGAGAGAAAAAATACAGGCTCGAATTCAAGAGCTTGCAAAGGTGATTACCGAGGAATATAAGGACCAAAAGCCCCTGTTTTTGTGTGTGCTTAACGGCGCATTTTCGTTTGCTTCGGAACTTTTTTTGAACGTTGACACCGATGCAGAGATAACATTCATCCGTTTAAAGAGTTATGAAGGCACATCGTCGACAGGCGTAATTAAAGAGGTTTTGGGCCTCAGTGAGGATATCTCCGACCGCCATGTTATTGTGGTTGAGGATATTGTTGACACCGGTCACACCATTGAACGCCTCGTGGGCGATTTGCAGAAAAAGAACCCCGCTTCGGTTAAAATTGCAACCTTGCTGTTTAAGCCCGAAAGTTTGCAATGCGATGTGAAACCCGACTATGTAGGTTTTGCTATCCCCCCGAAATTTATCATCGGTTATGGTCTCGACCTCGACGGTCTTGCCCGCAACCTCCAAGATATTTATGTGCTGCAGGAGCAAGCACATTAATTGTATAAATATGCATGTAGGTGCATAACTATGCAACCTTGCCGGCGGTCTTTGATTTGTGAACCGCTGTAGCGGCAAGATTAGGAATAGATATGTGTAAAAAATCTTGTTCGGCTTGGGTGTGCCGTGTGGGTACAACCTCGTTGAATGATGTTTGATGAAAAATTGATAATAAAAATGAATATTGTAATTTTCGGTGCCCCGGGCAGTGGCAAGGGCACACAGAGCGAAAAACTTATCGAAAAATACGGTCTTTATCACATCTCAACCGGAGAGGTGCTTCGCGCACACATCGCCAATAACACTTCGGTTGGTCAGATTGCTAAGTCTTACATTGAGCAAGGCCAGCTCATCCCCGATTCGTTGATGATTCAAATTCTTGAGGAGATTGTTGACAATGAACCGAAGGCAAAGGATGGCATCATCCTCGACGGTTTCCCCCGCACCATTCCGCAAGCCGAGGCTTTGAATAGCTTCATGGCGCGTCGCGGCGACAAAATCCACCACGTTATCGGCTTGGAAGTGCCCGAAGATGAGTTGGTTGAACGCATGATTAAGCGCGGTCAGCAAACAGGTCGTGCCGACGATAATATGGAGACTATCAAAAATCGTTTGAAGGTTTACCACGAATCAACCACCCCCTTGCGCGATTTCTACATTAAGGAGGGCAAATATCGTCAGATTAACGGTACAGGTTCGGTTGACGGCATCTTCGACTCAATCGCTGCAGCTATCGCCGCTGCCGAATAATCGGTTAGTTGCCTGAATAAACAACGGTATAGCCGAGAAGGCGGTCGTAGCGGTCACCGGGAGCGCGGTAATAAACCGCGATGTGATATTCGTTGACTGTTTGATAAAAGTCGCCTTCAACAACAGAAGTTACAGCCTTCGCCCCAACGCCATTGGCAAACGGGGTGGAGGCTTTTTTTGTGGAGTAAGTTGAGCCGGGGAGTGCGAGATATTGGTAGTTGTAGGCGCCCTGTTTCAGAAGCATGGCTTTGTGGTATAGGCCGGCTTCTTCATCATAGTCCATGCGAGAACTTTCGTCGAATCGGCGGTAGGTGAAATCACCGTCGAGATAAAATTCCATGTCGGGTTCTGGCAGTTTATCAAGGGTGAAATGCACCACGGTGTAGTCGGCCTCGGTGTCGGAGTTGTCGGCATTGTATTCACGCACAAAGAAGCGCCCGTGTTGTGTGGAGTCGTAGATGTAGCTGCCGGCCGCACGAGGCTTGTCCATGCCGAGCACATGGTGGTAGTAAGGCGCGCGATATTCCACATGGTCAACACCCATGCCGGGATAGGTCACCTGCACGGTTTCCATACGGCGATATTCGTTGCCGGCGGGGAAGATAAGTTCGGGCATGTGTTCATACACGGCCGTGTAGCCGGTGACGCGCGA
>CAZDIC010000169.1:2123-3724 GCA_964505395.1 uncultured Alistipes sp.
GGAAGATAAGTTCGGGCATGTGTTCATACACGGCCGTGTAGCCGGTGACGCGCGATGGGTGAAGTAACATCACCGGATTGTCGAGCCTCATGTTTTGGCTCACCGCAACTTTAAGGTCGGTGTAGAGATTGCGTATGTTGCAGTGGCTCACATCAACGTTGAGGCTCAGCTGTTGGTGGCGGGTGTTATAGTCGATGTCGGTGCGCGATGTGGCTTGTGTGCTGATATTTACGGCATTTTCCGAGACCATAAAACGCGCTTGCAGCACAATTTGCTCCGGGTCGTTCTCGGGGTAGACCTGCAACAGATAGTTGCCCGACAGGCGGAATTGGAAATCTTCGTTGGGAAGGGTTACGTTGTAGTGCACGTAGTGTGTGGCTGTGGCCTGTGAGAAAGCATAGTCGGTGATATCTGCATAGTTGAAGTTGTCAAACACTTCGTTGTCGATAAGGTCGGAGATAGTCCAATCGGCATCGCAGTGATAAATGGAGTAGCGCAGGTAGTTGCGCTCCTCGCTGATTTCATCGAAGCCGATGGTGAGGGTGGTGCCGTCGAAAATTACAGGTGGTGCCAACAGGTTTTCGTTGGCCTTTACGGTGAGGGTGCGGAAGGCCGGGTTGAGTATGCCTGTGCGGGTGTCGGAGATGTCGGTAGCCGAGGCGCTGAGGTGCACAACGATTGCTGAGAGCGCTAAAGCTATGCGATAGAGAGTCGTTTTCATCGGGCTGAGTGTTTGTGGGTGAGTGGTTACCACTGAATGGGTGTCATGCCGTGGTTGGCCAGGTAGGCGTTGGCGGTCGAGAAGTGATGGTTGCCAAAGAACCCGCGATGGGCCGACAGAGGCGACGGGTGTGGCGATGTCAACACCAGGTGCTTGCTGTGGTCAATGAGTTTGCTTTTGCTTATGGCATAGCTTCCCCAGAGAATAAACACAAGGTGCTCGCGCTGTTGCGACAGTGTTTCGATAACGTGGTCGGTGAAGGTTTCCCAGCCCAGGCCTTGGTGTGAGCCTGCCTGATGTGCCTCAACGGTAAGGGTGGCGTTGAGTAGCAACACACCCTGTTTCGCCCAGCGAGTGAGGTCGCCATTTTCGGGTATTGGCGCTCCGGTGTCGGCTTGTACCTCCTTAAATATATTGCGTAGCGATGGCGGAAACATAATGCCGGGATTCACCGAGAAGCAGAGCCCGTTGGCTTGTCCGGGCCCGTGATATGGGTCTTGGCCGAGTATCACCACTTTCACCTCGCGGAACGGGCAAGCGTCGAAGGCCGCGAAGATGCGGCTTCCCGGTGGGTAGATGGTCGACACTTGATAGCGTGATGCCACATATTGGGTGAGCTTGTTGAAATATTGCGCATCCCATTCGGTGGCCAACGCCTCCTTCCATCCCTCTTCAATTCTTACGTTTGCCATAGCTCTTTTCCTGTTTATGTTCACAAAAATACGAATAATAAGTGTGTAATACAAGAAAAGAGGGTGTGCCAATTATTTTTGGCACACCCTCCGGTATAATCGGTTAGTGATATTCGATTACTTGCCGATGAATGCAAGCACTTGGCCGAGGATGTTGTCGGCGGTGAAGCCAAACTTCTCGTCGAGCA
>CAZDIC010000170.1:0-3717 GCA_964505395.1 uncultured Alistipes sp.
AACGAAACGACCTCAAGGGGTTATGCAACAGGAGCCTCAAGAGCTAATGCGGTTGGACGTGCAGGGGGGAGCACAGCGCGAACTGTGGGGCCGCCGGTGATGTCGCCGGTTAAGTCGGCGATAGCGCTGTTTATGGCCGATTTTCTGACAGCGATATTGCGAGAGCCTTTGGAGGATGTAAACCTGTTTAACTATCTTGAACTGACGGTTGGCGAGTTGTGGCGCTGCCCCAACAGCCGCGTTGCCAATTTCCACCTTGCTTTTTTGCTGCATTTACAGCACTTTTTAGGCATCGAGCCCGACTGGTCGACCTACACCGAGGGACGAGTGTTTGACCTTGCCGACGGCATTTTCCGTGCCACTCCCCCACTCCACGGGCGCTATCTTGTAGCCTCAGAGGCTGCTGCGGCTTATGCGCTGCGCCGCATGACATTTCGCACAGCCCACATATACAAACTGTCGAGAACCGACCGAAATCAGATTCTCGACAGAGTAATTCAATATTATTCCACACACTTCCCGGGGTTGGGCGCAGTGTCGTCGCTCGACGTGTTGCGCTCGCTGTTTTCGTTTTGAGCGCCCGGGGATGGATGTTTCCAGCTTTTACTTATTCACCACAACCAACTCGGCCGGTTTGGCATAGCCAAAGTTGCCGGTACCTTTGAGGTAGGCTTCCACAGTGTAGAGGCCTGTGGCCACCTTGTCGTTATTCACATCGGAGAGATTCCAGCGATAGGGGAACGAAGCGTTTTCGTCGGTGTAGACCACTTGGCCGGCAGCATTCTTGATGATGAGGCGGCCGGTGGGAGTGTCGGTTGAGTTGTGGGTAAGATTGATTTCGGCATATGATGTTGCCGGGGCATCGTCAACAACCAAATCAGCCTCCAAGGGGAGGTCAACGATGGTGAAGTTGACAGTGCGCGAGGCCGACTGACCGGCATTGTTAAACACCTTGAATTCGATGGTGTGAGGGCCGTCGGAGAGGCCGGTTACAGCCATATCAAACACACCGCCGCCATCGGATGTTGCGGTGAAGCTGTTATCCGGGTTTGAGAGCGAGCGAGAGCCATCGACAAGCACTTTCACCTTACGGCCGGGCTGCGAGCAACCAAACACCAAACCGTAGGCGTTGGGAGCAACTTCGGCGTGCAGGTTAACGTTGCTTGTGAGGAGGTCGCCGTTGGCATAGTCGGCATTGTTGACATACAGCTGGGTGATTTCCGGAGCGCCGGCATTGTCGGCAGGCTCATCGGAAGCGTTGTCGGTGTTGAACACCATGCCGGTGAGGGCTCCCGAAGCGGTCACATTATCGTTTGACACAGCCCACAGCGCCATGCGTGTGGTTGAGTCGGTGTAGTTGGGGGTGGGCAGATAGAGCGACATTTCAAACTCACCGTTTTCAACCTTCACCGCATTTTCACTGAGCAGCGATTCGTCGAACGAAACCGCTTCGGCGCTTGACGTTGAGTCGTGGTTGATGGTGTTCTGAGTGTGAGGGCCATCGAACACCGACAGCGTGAGGCTACCGGAGAATGATGAGTCGACAGCGCCCGATTCGTCGAGCACACGTCCCTTCACGGTGATTTGCTTGTTGACCGGCAAACTGATTGAGGCGTCGGCAGTCACTTCCTGGCCGTCGATTGAGGTGATTTCCACACTCTCCTTTGCAACGGGCAGACGCAATTCGGGGTCACCCACGAGGTTATATGAGAGCGAGTTGTAAATCACATCGTAGTAGTGCACCGCACCGCTGGGAGGTGTAGTGGGCACCATGCGGTTGCGAGCCTTGCGATACACTTCGCCGTAAGTTGAGCCGTAGGGAGCTTTAAAGAACTCGTCGCCGAGGGCGATGTTGAGTTGTTGGTTATATTCCTTGTAGACCTCGCGCAGGGCACCTACCACGTTGATTGCGCCACCGTGGTTGCAATAGAGCAGCGATTCGCCGAGGTTGCTCTCTTCGTGGTCATAATAGAGTGCACGGCAGGTCATCAACACCGAGAAGGGAGGGATGCTGTAGGTGGTGTTGTTAACTCTTTCCACGCTCCACACCTTCTGGCTTGAGAGCGACGATGGGGACGCGTGTCCGCTGTAGCTCCAAAATGCCGAGCCCTTGCTCAAGCCCCATTCCACAATTTTGTAGAGGTTTGCGGCGACACTGTTTTCGGTGGGATAGATGGTGGCGTAAGCCTTATAAGCTGTTGTGGCCGGAGAGACGGCACAGATGGTTGACACCAGCCCCTCAGCGTCGGACATGTGACCGTTTTTATCACCCATATCGCTCATGGCGATAGCGCGTTGCATGAGGTTGGTTGTAGGGGGTGTCGACATGTAGGCAATCGACTTGTTGACAGTGTTTTCGGCCTCGGAAACGGAGCGTGCGGGGATGCGCGACACAGCCACTGTCATTGAGGCACGGCCGATGTCGAACGACTCGGTATTCTCGTCGAGCATGCCGACAACAGCATCCGACACATAGCTTTCGGGGAGTTTACCTGCGCCATTAATATCCTCGCGCAGGTAGATGGGGATTAAGTTATTGCGGAACTCCGAAGGGTTGCGCGACGAGAGGCCGCGGTTATCGTAGCTTGATGCGCCGAACAGCAGCACCGAGCGGAATTTTTCGGGGTTTTTATCGTAGAACATACGAGCCAAACGGCGCACGGCCATAAGGTGAGGCGTACCCGACGAAAATTCGTTGTAAACATCATCAATGTTCACCACAGCCACATCCAGGTTGTCGTATTGACGATGGGCCTCAGCCAAGCGCTCGGCCTGAGCCTGCAACAACGGAGTGGTTACGATGAGCATATCGGGAGCCGAGAGGCTGTGAAGGTCTTGATTTGCCACATCCTCGGCTGATTCCACGCTGTAAAGGGTTTGCGTGGGGTCAAAAGCAATCACGTAGTAGCTTTCGCCGCCGTCGACGGTGATTTTATATTGCTCGGGGATGGAGACGTAGACAGTGCCTTCGTCGTCGCCCACGCGATAGGCTTCGAGCTCCTTGGTGGTTTTGGCGTTTGAGAAGGCCCAGAAACGGGTGTTATCGTTAGCCCCGACAAGGATGGCGTTGCTGTTGGCATCAACAATGGGGAACACCAAGGTGCATTGAGCCGAGCCGGCCACGTTGTTGTCGCGCGGATATGCGGCGGTGATATAATCGAGACCGCCGGCCACGGCACCGGTTGCGTCGTAGCTCACGTCGTAGATTCCGGTTGCGTTAATTGCCGGCTTATCCACGAGCACCGAAGTGACACCTTGATAAGCGTAAGTATCCTCTTTCACAGGCGACACGCTCAGCGACGATGTGGAGCCTGACGGGAGAGTGTAGGTTGTGGAGATGCTTGCATCGGAGCGGATGCCGAGAACCGACAGGAATGCGGTTGACTGACGGGCATCGTAGCCGGGCATTGCGAGATGGAATGTTTGCACCTGCTGATCGGCAAACGGAGTGCCGAGATAGCGAGCGCCGATTGTGCCGGGGTTCTGCACCTCCTCTTCAAAGTAGGTCATGCCGAAGATGTCTTGCTCCTCGGGTGTCACTTCTTCGTTATATGCCACCGTTTCGGGGGCTACCAACGGCATGGCGTCGGTGAGGAAATATGTGCCGAAGTCGGCATAGTAGTTGCGACGCAGCTCGGTGGGGTAAGAGTATTTACCGTTGCTGTTTGTGCGACGAATCATGCGAGGTTGCACATCAGCCTCACCGTAGAAGATAAG
>CAZDIC010000171.1:0-1988 GCA_964505395.1 uncultured Alistipes sp.
TAATCTTAAAATATTAACCGGATGAAACCTATTTTTATGGGCATTTGCATGGCTGCTTGTGCCACTGCGCTCTCGTTTAGCTCATGTGGCAGTAAACAGCATGAAAACCCGTTTTTGAAGGCCTACGACACCATCTATGAGATTCCTCCCTTTGAGGATATCCTCGTGTCGGACTATGAACCGGCCTTTGAAGTTGGTATCGAAGAAGCTAAGGCTTCAATCGATTCAATTGTTAACAACCCTGAGGCACCTACGTTTGCCAACACCATTCTGCCACTCGACAATCTCAGCCCCACTTTGGAGCGCGTGATGAGTGTGTTGAGCTCGCTCACCGAGGCAAACTCTACCCCCGAACTCACAGAGGTGTCGGAAAAACTGTTGCCGAAGTACACCGCTTTCAACGATGAGTTGATGATGAACCAAGGCTTGTTTAACCGCGTGAAAGCCTTGTATGACACTCGCGATTCGCTCGGCTTGGCTTCCGACGAAATGCGTGCTCTTGAGGAAAGCTATCGCCAGTTTGTGCGCAACGGTGCACTCCTTACCCCTGAAAAACAGGAGCAACTGAAGGCTGTGAACAGCACTCTCACCGACCTCTACCTCAAGTTTAACAAAAACCTGCTTGCTGCCAACAATGCGTTTGAGCTTGTTGTTGACAACGAGGCCGACCTTGCAGGCATCCCCGAATCAACCGTTGCCAACGCTGCCGAAGAGGCTAAATCGCGTGGCAAAGAGGGTAAATGGGTGTTCACACTCCATGCTCCCTCTCGTTTGCCGGTGCTTCAATATGCCGACAATCGCGACGTTCGTGAAAAAATGTGGAAAGGTTACACTTCAAACGCTCAGAGTGGCGATAACGACAACCGTCCCGTTATCAACGAAATCGTGAAGAAACGTGCCGAGAAGGCTGCCATCATGGGCTATGCCGATTTTGCCGCATATATGACCGACAACGTGATGGCTAAAACTCCCGAGGCTGCCGAAAATCTGCTTATGAGCATCTGGGTGCCTGCAAAGGCAAAAGTTGCCGAGGAGGTTGCCGAAATGCAAGCCCTCTCCGACAAGATGGGCAACGATTTCAAAATCGCTCCGTGGGACTATTACTACTTTGCCGAAAAAGTGCGTCAGGAAAAATATGCTCTCGATGAAAACGAAATCCGCCCCTACTTCGCCGTTGATTCCGTTGCAAAAGGCATCTTCACCATGGCCAAAAAACTCTATGGCCTCAGCTTTGAGCCTATCGAAAACGCTCCGAAATATCACCCCGACGTGAAGGTGTATGACGTTAAGGACTCTGAAGGCAAACACCTCGCCGTGTTTATGACCGACTACTTCACTCGCGCCGAGAAACGTCAGGGCGCTTGGATGGAGGAGTTGAAAACATCGTGGGTTAACCCCGACGGCACTGCCGATCGCCCCATCGTTTACAATGTTGGTAACTTCTCGAAACCGACCGCCGACACCCCGTCATTGCTCACTATCGACGAAGTGCAGACCATGTTCCACGAATTTGGTCACGCGCTCCACGGTATGCTCTCACGTGCCCGCCTCAAGAGTCAGAGCGGCACTTCGGTTGACCGCGACTTTGTGGAATTCCCCTCGCAGTTCCACGAACATTGGGCCTTTGAGCCTGAGCTGCTCAAGGAGTATGCTCACCACTATAAAACCGGTGAACTGATTCCCGACTCGCTCGTGGTTAAAATCAACGCTGCCGCCAAACACAACATGGGCTTCATGACCGCTGAATTGGTTGGCGCTGCGCTTCTCGACCTCAACTGGGGCCACCTCAATCCCACCGGCGACATCGACGTGATGGCGTTCGAAAACAGCGTTGCCGAGAAACTCGGTATGCCCGAGCAACTCACCTTCCGCTATCGTTCGCCCTACTTCAAACATATCTTCGGCGACGAAGGTTATGCTTCGGGCTACTACACCTATCTGTGGGCAGAGGTGCTCGACGCCGACGGTTTCGAAATGTTCGCTCAAGA
>CAZDIC010000171.1:2088-3664 GCA_964505395.1 uncultured Alistipes sp.
CGTTAATTAATTTGCCGTTCTTTGAAATTTCAAACCCTTTTATTATCTTTGTGTCGAACTAATATCTATGTGAGTTCACTGGTTAAGAGCCAACTTTCTCGACGGAGATAATGTTGTAAGGCTACTTAAGTAGTGCCAAAATTCACACTGCATCACCTCTACCTCTAATCTATGCGCGGTAATAGAGATTACCCTTAACATTGATGAGGCCCGATAATTTTGACTCTTATCACAGTTATTACATTCTTACCACTTCATCATTTTCGCGTTAACATCATGGAACAACCTGTTATCACAACACGAGCCGAAGAAAGTGGCGTAAAACTTCACATCGGCACCCTTATCGGGAACGAGCTCAAAAGGCAGCGCCGTCCGGCAGCTTGGCTTGCTCAAGAAATCTGCTGTGACCGCACCAATGTTTACAAGATTTTGCGAAAAGGTAGTATTGATACGGAGTTGCTATGCCGTATCTCCGTAGCTCTAAAGCATGACTTTTTCGCAGATTTTCAGCTTGCCTGCGGCTTCCATCGCTCTCGTTAGGAAGGAAAATGAAAACGGCACCTTACGCAGCCGTCGCTATGTATTATTGATCCTCGGTAATTTACCGCTTGTAATGTCTCTCCATCCATCGGCCTCACAGCCGCCTACGATCCTATCAACGCCCACGGCCTAACCCGCCGAGTGCCTTGTCGCACTATTCCTATCAAATAACATATGCACTTTTGAAGTTTATCTTCGGGCTTGAAAACCTCTCCTATCACACCTCTTCTCCAATCTCCACAAACCATTTGTTGACGCTCTCAGCAAGTTTTTCTCACCTCTCCGGCTGTTGATGATTTCAACACAACCCCCTTTCCGATAAGTTGAAAACTTCAGCAGTTTCCACATCTGTTGCTCTCCACAGCAGAGAACCTCATCTCTCCATCTGTTGATAACCGACAACACCACTAAATCTCTCTTCGGTTTAATCACCGCGTGTTGAACCCTTTTCGGCACTCTCTTTCTACAGATTATCCAAAACTCTCTCCCCCTCTCTATATCCACCCCCGGCTGCATGCCGGCCTCTCTCTCGTTCGGTCTATAAACTTTTTTCTACGTTGCACCGCTCTCCCCATGCGGTGCAACGCCTTTGCACGTCCATACCGCCTCCATCATCTCCCCGGGACTCCCTCCACTATTCGTTCCACGTTCAGAACCTTGTTCCACACTTCGATAATCCTGGCCAATGTAAAAAAGTCGGTTGGTAATCGCTGAGACCAAGACCTCTCTGCGTGTATATTCTTTCGGTACTCGGTTTCACATTTCAACCGAGGTTTGCTGCTGCCCCGATAATCCTTCATTCGTCATCGGTTGTGTAAATGCCCCCCCCGTTTGCTGCAGCCAGGTGGTATATAAAAAGCGCAAGACCACGAGGACATTGCTCGTGGTCTCTTTCCGGTTTAGTTGGAGGTAGCGGTGAGCCAGCGATCGATGGTACGGGTGTCGGTTGAGAAGTTGACACCGAGTTTCACCAAATCGCGACCATCGGTGAGGTAGGGAGTAGCGTACCCTTTATCTTCGATTTGCTGCAGGGCGG
>CAZDIC010000172.1:0-3633 GCA_964505395.1 uncultured Alistipes sp.
GGTAACCGGCGGTCAACTCACTTTCAGCTTCGGGAAGGTCAAACGGGCCACGGTTTGTTTCGGCGGTACCGGCAATCAAATAAATCACAAAGGCGATAATTGCGGGGATGTGACCTTTGAAGATGAACCAGCCGTCGGCCTGAGCCTCAACGAGACCATTTACATTCATGGTGCCGGCAAAGGCAACGATAGTGAGAATTGACAAGCCCACAGAGAGCTCGTAACTTACCATCTGTGCGCCCGAGCGAAGAGCACCAATCAATGTGTACTTATTGTTTGATGACCAACCTGCCAACAGGATGCCAAGTACACCGATTGAAGAGCAGGCAATCAAGAAGAAAATACCGATGTTAAAATCGAGAACCTGCAAGCCGTTACCCCAAGGAAGAACAGCAAAGCAGAGCATTGAGGCGATAATCACCAAGTAAGGCGCCAAAGCAAACAGGAATTTATCGATATGCTTAAGCTCGATGAGCTCCTTAATAAGCATCTTAATGGCGTCGGCGGTACTTTGGAGGATACCCCACGGACCTACACGGACCGGACCGAGACGGCACTGGAAGTATGCACAAATTTTACGCTCATAGAGGATGTAAAAGAGTGCGAGGAGTGTGTAAGCCAAGAGCAATCCCACACCAACCAGCACACATTCAATTGTTGTTGCCAACCACGGAGCCATGCAGCTGTTGAGCAATTGGTCAAACCATTGAGTTAATGATTGGAAATTATCAATCGTGTAATTATTCATAACCTAATGTTGAATCAATTCATTATTACGATTAGCGGTCCATATCGGGCACAATATAGTCTAATGAGCCTCCAATGGTAATCAAGTCGGCAATTTTCTGACCGCGGGTAATGTGGTCAACAACACCGGCAGCAGTCAAGCTGGGAGTTGCAAATTTCAAACGTGCGGGCTTAGTGGTGCCGTCACTTTCGAGATAAACAGCGAATGTGCCACGGCAACCTTCAACCAACTGGAACCAGTGACCTACAGGCAACTTGAGCACCTTTGGCACCTTGGCCAACCATTCTCCGGCGGGGATATTGTCGACCAACTGCTCGAGGATGCGAGCGCTCTGTTCCATTTCGTCGATACGGTTTTTGAAACGTGCCATTGAATCGCCTTCGGTGCGGATAACCTCATCGAAGTCGAGTTTATCATAACCACTGTAGGGGTGAGTTTTACGCACGTCGCAAGCCCAACCAGAAGCACGGCCTGACGGGCCTGTCACATTGTAAGAGATAGCGTCTTCGCGAGTCAACACGCCCACGTTCTCCAAACGGTTCTTGGCAATGACATTGCCGGTGAACAGTTTGTTGTATTCTTTAATATTTGCGGGAATTACAGCCAACAATGCTTTTACGTCTTTCACGAAGTCTTCGTGAAGGTCGGCCATAACACCACCGATGCAATCGTAGTTGAAAGTCATGCGAGCGCCGCAAGTGCGTTCCATGATGTCGAGAATTTGTTCACGCACACGCAAGGTGTAGAACAACATTGTTGTTGCGCCAAGGTCCATGCAGAATGTGCCGAGGAACAGGCAGTGAGAAGCGATACGTGAAAGTTCGTCCATCATCACACGAATCACGCGTGCACGTTCCGGAACTTCAATGCCGGCGGCCTTCTCAATGCACAAGCACAAACCGTGATGGTAGTTGTGTGCCGAGAAATAGTCGAGACGGTCCATGAAGTGGAGTGTCTGCGGATAAGTCAAATCCTCACAAAGTTTTTCCACGCCACGGTGGATATAGCCCATGTAAACATCGATTTTCTTAATTGTTTCGGAATCGAGTGATGTGCGGAAACGCAACACACCGTGGGTCGACGGGTGCTGAGGACCGATGTTTACAACAAATTCGTTTTTCTCGAAGATTGTTTTCTCTTGCTTTTCAACGGTTCCGTCGGGAAGTTCAACCCACTGATTTGTGGTGTCGCTCTGACGTTCGTTTTCCAAGCTGAGCGGATTGAGTGTGTGATCGGGATCGTAATCCTTACGCAAAGGATAACCTTCCCAATCAATGCTCAAGAAGAGGCGACGCATATCGGGGTTGCCGATAAACACGATGCCGTAGAAATCATAAACTTCACGTTCGTACAAACAGCCTACGCGGTAAAGGTCGGCGATGCTGTGGAGCATGGGGTGCTCGCGGTCGGTTGTCTGAGCCGATACCGATACCAATTGCTGAGTTTTGGTCGATGCCAAATAATAAACGCATCCCAGCGCGCCATTGCGATCAAAGCCCGCAATAGTAGCCAGGTTATCGTAGCCGTAGTCGTCGCGCAGCGACTTCACCAAATCGTGAAGATTGCTATCGGCTATATTGATGAGCAGAATCTCACCTTCCTCAAAGGTTGCCCCGGGGAATTTTTTCGAGATATTTTGCTGCAAGTCTGCCATATATTTTATTGTCGTAAATTATCGTTGTTATTACCCTTCTACCGGATGTTCGGCAAGATATTTCTCACGGCTTTCTTTGCGGTTAACACCACCGAAGAAGCGCTCCACTTTCATTTTGCGTGAAAGCTGCATGATGCCATAAATCATTGCTTCAGGACGAGGAGGGCAACCCGGAACGTAAACGTCAACAGGAACGATTTCCTCGATGCCACGTGCAACGTGATAAGATTTGCGGAACGGGCCGCCGGAGATTGCGCAGCTACCGCAAGCAATCACATACTTGGGCTCGGCGAGCTGATCGTAAAGACGACGCATTACCGGAGCCATACGGTTAACGATTGTACCGGCAACCATCATAAAGTCGGCCTGACGGGGGGATGAACGAGCTACTTCCCATCCGAAGCGAGCCATATCAAAACGAGCGGCGCCAAGCGACACGAACTCGATACCACAGCAGCTGGTAGCGAAGGTCAAAGGCCACACCGAGTTACTACGACCCCAGTTAATCAGTTGGTCAAAAGTGCCAACCAGCACGTTAGTTCCACTCTCTTTAAGCTCGGTTTGGAGCTTTTCGATATATTCATTATCTTTCCACGCCTCGTAGGGCATAGATTTGGTCGTTACATGTTTCATTTCCATTCCAAAGCTCCTTTCCGCCAAGCATACACAAGACCCAGCACTAATATTACAAAGAACACTCCTACTGCAGAGATGCTGGCCACGCCAAATGAGGCAACGAGGCTCTTAAAGCAAACTGCCCACGGAAAGAGGAACACTGTTTCGACATCAAACATCAAGAAGAGGATTGCAAACAAATAATATCCCACTTTAAAGCGAGTCATTGTTTCACCTCGAGTAGGAATACCGCACTCGTATGCCTCTCCTTTCTGAGGATTAAACGAGCGAGGAGAAAGGAGCCCGGCAATCCACATCGCAGCTGCCACCAATGCCACACCTGTCAACAGGGCCACAATGGCTACTACAGCGTTGTTAATACCAAAAATTCCAAGTGATATCATATATTGTTTATCTGTATTTTTTCATGCAATACACTTGTTGCCGATTGCTCAACAAGCGATTATTTTTCTAACATCCACAAACCACCTTTCATCCAGGTTAACTAATTGGCTCTCAACCATCCAAGCCATACAAGCATATAAACCTGCACAATTTTGCAACAAAGGTAAGATTTTTTTTTCAAATATTAGGTATTTTCACACGGAAAACGGGC
>CAZDIC010000173.1:0-3614 GCA_964505395.1 uncultured Alistipes sp.
CGGATTTGTCAAACGTGTTACAACGCGGTGAAATTTCCGTGAAATCTCGCACGGGTGGGTACTATCATGTTGCGCGGCAGGGCAAAAGTGAGTAAATTTGCACCGTGGATGTAAGAAATAGAAAACTTTACAAACACGGTTACTACTTAACAAACCTATTTATCACACTTTAAGCCGCATGAAATCCTACACCTATAATTGCGAAGGAGAAACAATCTCCATTCCCATGCCCGAGGATTACGCCGACTGCGTGGCGCTGGCTAAGCTTGACTATCAGCAATATTCAGGCAAAAGGCTTTCGGCTCTCGCTATGCTCTTGAGTCGTGGGATGGCGGCTTTCTACCTGTGGTTCAGACTTTCAACTCTCCGCTCCGGAAAGTTTCATCGCCTGTGCTCATTGGCGTTTGAATACTATCAACGCAAATACCGCATCTTCATCTCTCCGAATGCCAACATCGGCTCAGGGCTGATTGTGGCTCGCGGCGTACACATTCTCAGTGCGCCCACAGTCAACATTGGCAACAACGTTCGCCTCTGCCGCTACACCGTCATCGGCAAACACAAAAATGCCGTGGTGAGCATTGGCAATAACGTGAGCGTTGGCTCATATGGCGCAATAATCGACGACACCGAAATTGCTTGCGGGCGCTCACTGGAGCCTTGCACGTTTATTGCACCCGGACAAATGACAGCTTCACTTTTCTAGATAATTGGTTAATATTCAATAGGTTATACGGTTAATTATCAGCTCAACGTCTTCGTCGGGGTGACGAGGACGTTGAGAATTTTTCACTCTGAATGTTTGGTTTTATAAATGTTTTGGCGTAACTTCGCGGCAACATTAGCGCCAAGCTAGAGAACTTAAAGAGGATAGACAATTCACAACATTATAGCACCTGACAATTCATCTCGCTATAAAATAACACATTATGCATGAAGTCGTACACATATCTTTGCAACAGGGAAACCATACAAATTCCCTTGCCCGAAACCTACGGAGATTGCGTGAAGTTGGCAAAAGCCGACTACAAGCAATATGCCGGAGCAACGCCGTCAACCTGGCAGATGGTTCTGAATCCGGGCATGGCAGGATTCTATCTTTGGTTCCGACTTTCGTCGCTCCACTCCGGGCGATTCCATCGTCTGTGTACGTTGGTGTCTAAATTCTATCAACGAAAATTCCGCATCTTCATCTCTCCGAATGCCAACATCGGTCCGGGGCTGGTTGTGGCTCGCGGTGTACACATTCTCAGTGCGCCCACGGTCAACATTGGCAGCAACGTGCGCCTCTGCCGCTACACCATCATCGGCAAGCACAAAAATGCCGTGGTGAGCATTGGCAATAACGTGAGCGTTGGCTCATATGGCGCAATAATCGACGACACCGAAATTGCTTGCGGGCGCTCACTGGAGCCTTGCACGTTTATTGCACCCGGACAAATGACAGCTTCACTTTTCTAGATAATTGGTTAATATTCAATAGGTTATACGGTTAATTATCAGCTCAACGTCTTCGTCGGGGTGACGAGGACGTTGAGAATTTTTCACTCTGAATGTTTGGTTTTATAAATGTTTTGGCGTAACTTCGCGGCAACATTAGCGCCAAGCTAGAGAACTTAAAGAGGATAGACAATTCACAACATTATAGCACCTGACAATTCATCTCGCTATAAAATAACACATTATGCATGAAGTCGTACACATATCTTTGCAACAGGGAAACCATACAAATTCCCTTGCCCGAAACCTACGGAGATTGCGTGAAGTTGGCAAAAGCCGACTACAAGCAATATGCCGGAGCAACGCCGTCAACCTGGCAGATGGTTCTGAATCCGGGCATGGCAGGATTCTATCTTTGGTTCCGACTTTCGTCGCTCCACTCCGGGCGATTCCATCGTCTGTGTACGTTGGTGTCTAAATTCTATCAACGAAAATTCCGCATCTTCATCTCTCCGAATGCCAACATCGGTCCGGGGCTGGTTGTGGCTCGCGGTGTACACATTCTCAGTGCGCCCACGGTCAACATTGGCAGCAACGTGCGCCTCTGCCGCTACACCATCATCGGCAAGCACAAAAATGCCGTGGTGAGCATTGGAAATAACGTGAGCGTTGGCTCATATGGCGCAATAATCGACGACACCGAGATTGCTTGCGGACGCAGCCTCGCGCCATGTTCGTTCATTGCTCCCGCACACATACGAACTTCACTTTTCTAATTAATTGGTTAATATTCAAAGTGTTATACGACTAAAACACCTTGCAGCGTCATCGCCGCGAGGAAGAGGACTCTGCCCCTTATTTTTGAAAGCAAATTTTTAATTTGGTGATTTGAGGGATTTAGCGTAACTTTGCACCACCGAAAGTCACTTAACCGCACCTAACAACAACTAAAAAAGTAGCACCTAAGTAACACTCCATCAACCACCTAACACAACACAATGGACCTAACTCAAACCCTACGCAACATACTCGACACCGAGAGTCGTGCCGTGGCAGCCATTCCGGTAACTGATAACTATCGGAAAGCGCTCGATTTAATCTATAATCATGTGTGTGAAAAAGGTGGTAAGGTAGTGGCTTCAGGCATGGGCAAAGCCGGACAGATTGCCACAAACATTGCATCAACTTTTGCATCAACCGGCATCCCGGCAGTCAGCATCAACCCCGCCGAAGCTCAACATGGCGACCTGGGTGTGTTGCAGCCCAACGACGTGCTGCTCCTGGTGTCAAACTCCGGTAAGACCGACGAAATTCTGCGCCTGCTCCAAATGGCGCGTATGCTCTACTCCGACATTCCCGCCATTGCCATCACCGGCGACGACGAATCGCCACTGGCCCACGAATCGGGGCTGATCAACCTCCCCACAGGCAATGCGCCCGAAGTGTGTCCGCTCGGCCTCACGCCCACCACGTCCATCACCACCATGACCGTGATTGGTCACATCCTGGTGGCAGGCATGATGGAGCGCACCGGCTTCACCAGCGAACAATATGCCCTGCGCCATCAAGGTGGCTCGCTGGGCGAAAAACTCCGCAAACAATTAGGCAAATGAAACAATATACTCCCGCATCCGTAAAGTTCAACGCCGACGAACCGGTCAACATCGCCATCGTCAGCACCGAGTGGAACTCACACATCACCTCGCGCCTTGCCGACGGCGCCAAAGAGGTGCTTGATGCCACACCCGGCGTGAGCTATGAGCACCACGTGGTGCCCGGTGCGGTGGAGCTGACCTATGCCGCCCAGCAGCTAATCGACACCGAGCGCTTCGACGCCGTCATCGTGTTTGGCTGCGTAATCAAGGGCGACACCCCCCACTTCGACTACGTTTGCCAAAGCGTCACCCAAGGCGTCACCGCCATCAACGTGGATAGCCCCGTGCCGGTGATATTCGGTGTGCTCACCGTGCTCAGCGAGCAGCAAGCCCTCGACCGCTGCGGCGGCATTGCCGGCCACAAAGGCATCGAAGCCGCCCACACCGCCCTCAGCATGGTGGCATTCTCCCGCAACATCTAACGAAACACGGGGCGGGGACAGGGTATTCACAAACCATTACCGCACAGCGAATTATGTAGGGGCGGGATGTATCCCGCCCGCCCGCGACGACACATTC
>CAZDIC010000174.1:0-3513 GCA_964505395.1 uncultured Alistipes sp.
TTTCGGGTAGTGATGACTACACTCTAAGCATAACTTTCCCGTTGAAAGATTGTGCTCAGAACCTCGCTATCTTCGGCAATATACACCGTGCCGACGTTGACAAATCAAAAGTACGTTTTGATTGCGAAATACGTGACCGCAGTTTCTTTAAGTTCGGCACTATTGCCATTACCGAAATCACTGAAGCCGAGGTGAAAACTCAATTTCTCGAAGGTCGAAGTGAGCAGAACTTCGATGACACCTTCGACGACATATACATCAACGAGCTCAATCTTGGCTCACCGGCGGTTATCACTGCCGCCAATATCACGCCGGCAAATGCGTGGCGAGTGAATGATGAAGCCGTAGCTCTGCCGTGGGTGAACGATAGCACAGGCATCATGCAAAATCGCGTGAACTATGAAAACGGCAAATACACTTGGCACAGCGATATTACATACCTTTCGTGGCAGCCGTATCTGCTGCATATCGCCAAGAAAATTTGCGAAGCAGTGGGGTACACCTACGATTTCTCAAAGTGGGAGAACAGCGACTTCCGCTATTTGCTTTGCTGTAACGCTCTCCCTGCTGCGTGGGACGTCCCGGAGTATGCTCGTGCTTTGCCTCACTGGACTGTCGCCGAGTTCTTTGAGAAGCTTGAACTGCTCATGCAATGTGAGTTCGACATCAACCATCGTGGCAAGAATGTGAAATTCTCGTTCTCAGGTGATGTTCTTGACTGTGCCGCAGCCGTCAAAATTGATAAGGTTATAGACGAATATACTGCCGAAGTGTCTGCTGCCGACGATGCCGACTGTGACTACATCGGTGCCAAGAACATCGTGTTCAAGGAGTGCAGCGGCGACATCTTCAAATTGTATTCGTGCGACTGGTTCATCCGCAACATACGCAAGAGCGGTGAACGCCTCAAAGAATTTGACTCTGTACCCGACATCCTTTATTATCTGAGAAACTATCACACTACGCAGCATATTGCCGGACGTAATGGACCAACGCAGTTTGTGTATTACGCCACAGACGTTGACACTTACTTTGTGGTGCGAGCCATCCGACGCAATGAAGTGCGCTCGTGGACTGCTTTCGGCAAAACGTATTACACCTACGAATATACTTGCATACTCCAACCAATAAACCAGTTTGGCGGTCATATTGTCGATTTGAGCGATGGTGCCGACGAAACGGAGGTGGAGTTCATTCCGGTGCGCCTCGACGACACAGACGAGACATACGGGCGTTGTATGTTCATCGAAACGTCTTCGTATAGCGAAGATGATTCGACCAACACAAGCGATGACACTATAGCGCAACCGTTCCCGGTGTCGAGCATCATTGCCGGCGAACGACAAAAACGCAGCGAGTATTTCAGCGTAATCTATGTTGGCTTTTACAATGGTGTTATTCCGGTGAAAGGTAAGCTACCATATCCGCTGCTCGATAGTGTTGAGGTTACCGACGATTGGACGTACAGCAAATACAACTTCTCGTTGCGCCTCGGCAGATTGTTCGATATGACCTCTAAAACATCGCCATATCGTTACAACATCGACCCGACGCAGAAGTACACATTCAGCTTTCTGACCGACAAGCTGCCAAATGTCAGAGCCGTGTTCTTTATCAACGGCAAACGCTACATCTGTGAAAAGTTAACTGCGACATTCACAGACGGGCTGGGCTTGTCGCAGTTAGTGAAGGGGGCGTTCTATCGGATTATCTAAAATCCTTTGCCTTTGGTCCGCTCATAAACAGCCTCACGTTGTGAGTCCTTGTTTATGATGCGGAACTGAACGGCAGCGCGGTCGGGGATTGTGCCGGGCAAATCGTGTGACAAAATCCGTATAACTTCTTCGATATTGTTGTAGCCAATATCTTCAATCTCGGCGAGTGTTTGCCCCATGTAGTAGGCTTTAGCATTTATCAATGTCTTTGCCGAGAAGCGGAAGATTTTGTCGTTTGACAACTCTGTGTCTTGCGCCAATCCTTGCTTGCTGCGCTTGTCGCTGAAGAAGATGAAGTCAATTACTTTTGCATTGAGTTTCCATGCCGGAGTGAAATCAATCTTCACATAGCCGCGAGTCACTTTCATGCCGTGTGAGTGGTTCAAACCAAAAGCAACTTCATAAAGATTGGCATCACAATCGTTCTGAGCAATCGTAGCCCATGTGTGGCGGAACGAATAGCAAGAGTATTGCTCCTTCTTTGGGATGCCCATATCCGTGCATATTTTCTTGATGCCGCTGTTGGCGTTAGAGCAGAGGCTATCGTGGTCGCAGTAGCGCTGATAGAACGTCAAAAGGTATTCGCTATCGGTTTTGTCAAGGTACTTTTCAAAAATCGGTTTGATGAAAGGCTCAACCCTAATTTCAAAGTATGCTTCATCGCTGCGAGAGTGCCGAGTTTTTGAGCGCTTGTAGCAGATTATGCCGTTGCGATAGTTTTCTTTCTTCAAGTTGTACAAGTCAACGGTATTCATGCCGCCAAGGCATAGAATCAGCATCGCCACGTCACGCCCCAACTCGGGCAGCGAAGAAATCATCTTTGTCTGCGGCAGCGGACGATTGAAGAACAATCGGCATTCCTCGGCGCTGATTGCCTTCTTCTCCGAAGTGTCGCACTTCGGTATTTGCACCTTGCTCCAAGGATTGAATTTAATCCTCATGATGTCGCGTTCCTCATCGTTGAGGTCAATCATTGCCTTCTTGAACATTTGACGAACGCAGATTGAATACTGCTCCTTTGCGCGTCGGGTGTACGACAAACTCTTAATCCATCCGTTGAGCGCAGCCGATGTGAGCTGTGAGAAGACGATTTTGTTTGTGCCGAGATAACGTTCCAAGTTCTCGAGCGCAAGCTTATAGGTCTTCGCGTTGCGTTCATGCCCGGTGTTAATCATGTTGCGGATGTGCTGGCGCGCATAGTCGCTGTACGAAGCTTCGGCTTGCGCGTCTGTGAGAAGCTCGATAACTTCCGGCACGCTCATGTTCGTGATGTCGTGTCGGTTGATGATGTCGGTGTAGCGAAGAATTAGAGATGAACAATAATCGTTCACTACCGGGTCAATGATGTCGCCGCTTTTAGTTATTTGCTTCGGCGAAACGATTTTGTTGGTCTTGATATAACCGCTTTGGGTTCTGTGACCAATTCGAATGTAAACGGGATAGAGCCCGTCATTTCGTTGTTTTCTAACAACTGCTTTGAGTGTTGCCATGATGTAATTTTTGTATTAGTGGTTAAGAATCTGATTTTCAGTCTAAATTTGGTGTAAGTTTTGGTGTAAGTTTGGTGTAAGTTCCACTTTTTGCAAGGTGTAAGTTTTTTGTAAGTTTTTTACGTTCATACTGCAAAAAGAGTGGGTAGAAATGAACGTACCCCTTAAGAACAGTTTAGGCTGTAACCTCCTTTTTATCGGAAAGTTACAGCCTAAATATGCTGTGATTCTATGTAAATCTAAGCAGGATTTTTAGTCCTCTATTGCTGCCTGCGCCTCGCGCGCATTTTGCTGAATTTCAAATATCT
>CAZDIC010000175.1:0-3489 GCA_964505395.1 uncultured Alistipes sp.
AAATCGGTTATTGGTGATGCTTAACTGCGTCTTTAGGCGATGGAATGTCGTTCGTAGAGTCGACTTCAGAGGCATGGGGCTTGCCACGTTGTATGATGTAGCGGTTATAGTAAGAGAGCAACAGAGTGGTCAACGGAAGCGCGATAATCAAGCCGATAAATCCGAGCAACGACCCCCAAATGGATAGCGAGAGGAGAATAATGGCCGGATTCAATCCCATCTCCTTACCCATGATGCGCGGGGTGAGAATCAGGTCGCCCACAATTTGCACTGCCACAAACACGGCAATGCACTCCCACCACATGGTCCAGAAACTACCACCGGTGCTCGCCGTGTCGACCAGGCAGAGCAATGTCACCGGAATGATTGAGATGTATTGGCAATAAGGAATCATGAACAACACCGCGGTAATCAGCCCGATGATGATGCCAAGGGGCAACCCACACAACCAAAATCCGCCACAATACACCACAGCCACACAACACGAAATCAGAGCCTGCCCGCGAAAATAGTGGTTCATTGAGTCCTTAATGTCGTTACCGATTTGATACACAACACCGCGGAATCGGGGTGGCACCATCTGCTTGAATCCGTTCATCAGGCGATCGTAGTCGAGCATGATGAAAATCACATACAGGAACACGATTAGCCAGCCTACAATGCCGAGAATCACATTCAAACCGCCATGCACCACAGCTAACAGCTTATGGGCAATGCTGTCGATGTTTTGCGACATCAAGGTCTGCGACAGCGTGTCAAAGTCGATGTTTTTCTTGATAAAATCGTGGAGCCACGGTGGGAAATAGTCGATTGAAATCTCAGTGGTTTTATAATTCCCAAGCATTGCAGCCATGGAATGCATTTCGCTGATTATCGACGGTACAAAGAAGTAGCAAAGTCCACCTACAATTAGCGCCGCACTAATCAAAGTGATAAATATAGCCACCAAACGCCCCTCAAGGTGCAGCAGTTTACGATTAAACTGCACAAAGGGTTCGAAGATGTAGGCTATCAAGCATGATACCAAGAATGGCAACAACACGTCGCGCAATGCATTGAGGAGCCACACAAGCCCGCACACAATCAGCACAGCAATAATCAACCGCACGACACGGTCAAATGTATATGGTCGACTTTCGTAATTCATATTCCTTTGGGACTTTGGGGAGTTTGGGATTTTGAGCCACCGGTCTACGCCGACTGACAAATTGCAGGCATCTCCGGCACAACTCTCTTAATGTTTACTGCAAAGGTGATAAATCTTTTTCACATTTCAAAATTCAGTCTCGGCGATTTGCGAAATATGAATATAACACACGCCCCCGGCCGAATGTTGACCGGGGGCGTGCGGTAAGCGACAATATGTAAATCGTTATTTTTTATAGTTACGAATACCCTTCTCCAGGAATGAGGTGAAGGCTGGGATGTTTTCTTCGTAAGAGAACGGGCCGGAGAGGAGTTCTCCGTTCGGGTTCAGCACCACATAGTATGGCTGAGCATTAGCCTGGAACTTATAGCGTTGCAGGTAGCTCCACTTGTCGCCATAAGTGTCGAGGGTGATGTTCTTGCCATATTCGGTTACACTAATCGGTGCGGGCAGAGCCTTTTTCTCATCAACCATAAGTTTGATAACCACGAAATTATCCTCAATCATGGCGTGCACATTTGCCTCATCGAGCACTGCGCCCTCCATCTTGCGGCAGTTCACGCAACCGTAGCCCGAGAAGTCGATAAGCACAGGCTTACCCTCTTCGGCAGCCACCTTCATACCCTCTTCATAGTCGTCATACTCAGTGAAGCCACCACCATAGAGGTTGAAATCCTGAGTGTACAACGGCGGAACGAAAGCGCTGACGCTCTTCAACGGTGCGCCCCACAAACCGGGAATCAAATAGATGGTGAATGCAAATGAAATCATTGCGAGGAAGAAGCGACCGGTGCCGATGCTGCTGTCGGCCGGGCCATAGTGTGAGAAGTTGAACTTACCCAACAGATACAAGCCGAGCAGACCGAATGTTACAATCCAGAGAGCCAGGAACACTTCGCGATCGAGGATATGCCAACCGTAGGCCAAGTCGGCCACAGAGAGGAATTTCAACGAGAGTGCCAACTCAATAAAGCCGAGCACCACCTTTACGGTGTTCATCCACGAGCCCGATTTCGGAGCGCTTTGCAACCACGAGGGGAACATGGCAAACAGGCAGAAGGGGATGGCCAATGCCAACGAGAAGGCAAACATACCCACCGCCGGGCCGAAGCTGTCGCCGGTGCTGGCAGCCTCAACAAGCAGTGTGCCGATGATGGGGCCGGTGCAGGAGAACGACACCAAGGTGAGTGTGAAGGCCATGAAGAAGATGCTCAACAGGCCGGTGGTTTTCTCAGCTGTAGAATCTATCTTATTGCTCCACGACGATGGCAATTGGATGTTGAACGCTCCGAAGAACGACACTGCAAACACCACCAACAACAGGAAGAAAATGATGTTGCAGACGGCACTTGTGGAGAGTGCATTGAGGGCACTGGCACCAAACAGAGCCGAGATAATCAAGCCCAAGGCCACATAAATCACAATGATTGAAACGCCGTAGATGCAGGCATCGCCAATAGCCTTCGATTTCGATTTACCTTTCTTAAGGAAGAAGCTAACTGTCATCGGAATCATGGGCCACACACAGGGTGTGAGCAGGGCTACGAAACCTCCGAGGAAGCAGGTGATGAAAATGTACCACAGCGATGAATTATCTGTGCTGTCGGTCTCTTCGGTGTCGAAGTTGACCGGTTGCCACAACTGATCGAGGCTTGTCTCGGCTGCTGTGTCGGCTGCAGCAAGGGTGTCAGCCACAGCTACAACAGCAGCGGAATCAACCGCGGCATCAGTAGCCTCAACAACTTCGGTAGGCTCGGCATCCTTGGCCACTTTGGCCTTTCCGGTGAGATTAAACGACTCTTTTGAAGGCGGAATGCAGTTTTGGTCGTTGCAAGCGCCATAGCGAATGGTGAGGTCGATGGCATAATCGGCAGCAGTAGCCTCAAAAGCCTGACGGATTGTAACATTATCGGTCCACCAACTCAGTTCGGCCTCAAACATATTATCATACTCGTGGTGTGCAGCTTTGTCGGCTTTCGGTTTGCCAACCAGCTTCACCCCTTTGAGCGATGTCCAATTGAATTCCATGCGTGTAGGGCCCAGCTCCGGGTCTACATCATAGCTGTAAATGTGCCATCCCGATTGGATTGTGGCACTCATGACCACTTCACCCTTTGTGTCGCCGGTCATACGAGTGGAAACATTCCACTTCACGGGGTTCACAATCTGTGCGCTTACGCTCCACAGCGATGCCACCATAATCAGCAACAATGTGATTGATTTTCTCAATGTCATTCTCTGTGTCATACTTTGAAATGTCGTAAAGAATATGTGATAATTCTATTTCGTTCTACCTCTATTTGTTATGCTTGAAATCAGCTACAAAGATACGCAAAATTTTT
>CAZDIC010000176.1:0-3477 GCA_964505395.1 uncultured Alistipes sp.
ATGATGGGTGGCACCGCCGGCAACGAAGCCATCTACAAGAAAGTTTACATCGACGCCTACAGCCTGGTGTCGAATGTGTGTGAAGACGGGCGCACCGAGTTCTATCACAACCTCGACGAGGGTGTGATGTGGTGGACTTACCAGGGGCACGCCAACACCTCATCGCTCACCGCCGAAGGGCTGGTAACCTTTCGCGACATCAACGCCTTCTATTCGCGCCGCTGCCCCGTGCTCTACGCTGCAACCTGCGACTTTATGCGCTGGGATTCGGCAACCCTCTCGGGCGCCGAAATCCTGTTCCGCACCTCCAACGGCGGCATTATCGCCGGAATCAGCGCCACACGTCCGGTGTATATCTCGGAAAACGGCTACCTCTCCGAGTCGTTTGGTAACGAACTCTTTACCCGCAACGACGATGGCCGCATACGCACCGTGGGGCAAGTGTATCAGAATGCGAAAAACAACTACCGCAAAACCGAAAACTACCCCTCGAACACCAACAAACTGCGCTACGTGTTGATGGGCGACCCCGCCATGCGCCTCGCTATGCCCTCAAATGTCATCACCGTTGATGAAGTGGCCGGCACTCCTGTGGTTGACCTCGACCTCGCCGACAACCCCGCAATCCTCATGGCGCGCCAGCAAACCACCATCACAGGCCATATCACCGACCCCTCGGGCGCCCTGCTCAGTGATTTCAACGGCACCGTGTCGGCAACACTCTACGATGCCGACGAAAGTGTGACCACCGAAGGCCGTGGCGACGATGGCGACGGCGTGTCGATTACCTTCGACACCATGGGCGGCAAACTCTTCGTGGGCTCCGGCTCGGTGAAAAACGGCGAATTTAGCCTCACGGTGACCATGCCCGCCGAAGTGTCGAACAACTACCGCCCGGCAACCCTCAACCTCTATGCCGAAGCCGACAACAGCGCTGAAGCAGTGGGTGTGTGTCGCGACCTATACGTATATGGTGTAGACACCAACGCCGCAGAGGATACCGAGGCCCCGGTAATCGAGGCCATGTATCTCAATCACGAGTCGTTTAGAGACGGCCAGGAGGTCAACGCATCACCCATGCTGATGGCTACCGTGTCGGATAACCGCGCCATCAACATCTCTACTGCCGGAATCGGCCACCAGATGGCTCTCTACCTCGACGACGGCGCCAAGAGCTACAGCGATGTATCCCTATACTACACCCCCAACACCGACGGGACTCCCGGCGGCACAATCGCTTACCCATTGGAGGACCTTGCCACCGGCGCCCACACCTTGCGCTTGCGCGTGTGGGACACCGCGCCAAACTCCACCGAAGCATCGATAAACTTCACCGTCGCTTCGGAGATTGCCCCGCAAATATTCGATGTCTACACCGATAAAAACCCCGTGTCGACCGAGGCTAACTTCTACGTGTCGCACGACCGTCCCGACGGCACTCTCACCGTCACCGTCGAAGTGTTCGACCTCTTGGGACGCAAACTGTGGACCTCAACCGAAACCAACCGCAGCGACCTCACCACAAGTCACCCCATAACCTGGGACCTCTGTGACAGCGGCGGCCGACGTGTGGTGCGTGGCATCTACGTGTATCGCGCCACCGTCACCGACGACGAAAGCGGCGAACAGAGCTCTACCAAATCAAAGAAACTCGCCGTTACCGGCGGTGACTAACCTCAATCACTTGCGGCCGATTTTGGCGGAATGCTCACACAAACAATAAATAAGTTGAATATTGCAATAAAGTTGATTAACTTTGCAGCATAATTAGAACGGAAACAACACCCCGTAGGGGTAAACGAGACAGAAACATAAATCATGGAGCCAGGAAAAGATATGATTCCGGAGCCCGCCCTGCGGCGCCTGCCGTGGTATTTGGCTTATGTGGGCATTCTGCGCGAGCGGAATGTCGAGTTCGTCTCGTCAACCCAAATCTCGCGCGACCTTAAAGTTGATGCCTCGCAAATTGCCAAAGACCTCTCGTTTCTCGACATCAAAGGCAAAACCCGCATCGGCTATGAAGTGAGCCTCCTTGAGCACAAACTTGAGGAGTTTCTCGGCTTTAAACGCGAACACCGCGCCGTGATTGTCGGTGCCGGCTCGCTCGGTGGCGCCCTGATGCAAGATTCCGGTCTTACACGCTACGGCCTCGAAATCGTGGCCGGATTTGATGTCGACCCTCAACTGGTGGGAACCTGTAAACATGGATTGCCGGTTTACAGCACCGACGAATTGGTGACACGCTGCCGCGAAATGAACATCGGCATCGGAATCATCACCGTGCCGGTGGAACACGCACAAGGGGTGGCCGACCGACTGGTGGAAGCCGGGGTGAAAGCCATTTGGAATTTTACGCCGATAAGAATTTGCACCCCCGAGGATGTGGTCATCTCCAACACCTCGATTTATGCTCATCTTGCGGTGATGTATAACAGAATGAACGGATAAAAACTGAGTCAGCACCCATGAAAGTTATCGCGATAAACCGACCTGTAACCGATGGCGCCGACGCTATTTTTGCCGCTCTCGACAGCGAGCGCGTGGCCGATGCCCGCAGCATCCCGGCAACTCTGATTGCCGACTCTGCGCTGGTGCGCCGCGGCACCCCTCTGTTTGTGCCCGATTTTGCTCTCGATTGGGAGCTCGAAATAGTGCCCGCGGTGGTTATCAGCCGCCTCGGCAAAACAATACCCCCGAAATTCGCCTCACGCTACTATCACCAAATAGGGCTGATGGCGCGCCTCCTGCCTGCCGATGGCGTGGAGGGGGGAGCATTGTCGACAAGCTTCGACGGAGCCCTGTGTGTGGGGCTCACCCTGCCTGCCGAATCACTCTCGCAACTCACTTTCGCCGTCGACGGCTTGGCACCGCTAACGCTTAACCGCGACGACCTGCTCATCGACGAGTCGATAGCCCTGATAAGCCGTTACATGATGCTGAAAACCGGCGACATTATCTTGCCGTGCACCGTGGGGCTGCGCGTGAAAGCCGAATTGGGAACAAAAGTGTCAGCCTCGCTTAACAACGAGGAGCTACTGTCGCTAAAAATAAAATGAACATAGTGTATTAATGCCGTAAAACAGGTGTGTATCCTTGACAGAACCAAATATTGCATGAAATTCAAAAGCTATAAACTATTGCCCTTGGTGGCAATCTTGGCGGCTCAAAGCGCTTCGGCCGCCTTTACAACCGACTACTATGCCAAATCGTCGGCCTTGAGCAAAGGCCACTGGGTGAAGGTCACCGTGAAACATAACGGTATGTATCAAATCACCGATGATGAGTTGATTAAAATGGGCTTCTCAAACCCTGAGAAGGTGGCTGTCTACGGCTTCGCCGCAACCGACATGTCGACCTACAACCTTACAACCGACCTTCCCGACGACCTCCCCGCAGTGCCCGCAATGCACAGCAACAACAAACTTATCTTCTACGGTGAGGCTGATGTGCAACCTCGCATGATTCGTCGCACAAACA
>CAZDIC010000177.1:0-3334 GCA_964505395.1 uncultured Alistipes sp.
TTCTTCACCGGTAAGCAGAAGTTGGTTGACACCGCAGGTCGTGTTGATAAGTTCCTCAGCCGTTACGGTGACCGCAAAAAGAAATAATCTGTTTCTTACAGACAACCATACTCGAGCGCTCGACCAGCAGGTCGGGCGCTCGCTGTATATATCCCCCAATCGTAAAGTGAGACAGTCGCGCACCGCCACCACACCCATCCTTCGATAAAGCAACGAAATGAGACAGAGATGAGGCTTGAACGCGATGGTTACGCCATCATACAACAACAGCACGAGCAAAGGCCGTGATGAGGCTTGAACGCGATTGAAAGGCACTGAACGGCACGAGGGTCACTGCATCGCTGATGCAGTGACCCTCGTGGTTGTATTTTAAATCTGCGAGGCTGAAAGCCTGCGAAGATTAAGCTTCGTATTTCTTCAAGATTACGGTAGCGTTGTGACCGCCGAAACCGAACGAGTTGCTGAGAGCGGCACGTACGGTGCGTTTTTCAGCCTTGTTGAAGGTGAAGTTGAGGCTATAGTCGATAGCTTCATCTTCGTCGCCCTCTTCGTGGTTGATTGTCGGGGGAACGATATCGTCCTTGATTGCCAATGTGCAGAACATTGCTTCCATGGCAGCTGTAGCGCCAAGCAAGTGACCTGTCATTGACTTGGTTGAGCTGATGTTAAGTTTCTTAACGTCGTCGCCAAACACTTTCACAATAGCTTTCACCTCAGAAATATCACCAACAGGAGTTGATGTGCCGTGAGTGTTGATGTAATCGATATCACCGGGCTTCATGTTAGCGTCTTCGAGAGCGCTTTCCATGGCGATGATAGCACCAAGGCCTTCGGGGTGAGTAGCTGTCAAGTGGTAAGCGTCGGCCGACATGCCGCCACCTGCAACTTCAGCGTAGATTTTTGCGCCACGTGCTTTAGCGTGTTCAAGTTCCTCAAGAATCAAAACTGCCGAACCTTCACCGATTACGAAACCGTCGCGGCTCTTGCTGAAGGGACGAGAAGCGGTTGCGGGTGAATCATTGCGAGTTGAGAGGGCGTGCATTGAGTTGAAGCCACCCACACCTGCGGGGTAAACGGCTGCCTCGGCACCACCTGTCACCATCATATCAGCTTTACCCAAACGAATCAAGTTGAAGGCTTCAATGATTGCGTTGTTTGATGATGCACATGCTGATACCACGCCGAAGTTCGGGCCGTGGAATTCATATTCCATTGAAATATGACCTGAAGCGATGTCGGCAATCATCTTGGGGATGAAGAAGGGATTGTATTTCGGACCCTGCTCCGAGTGCAAAGCGTAATAGCCTGCTTCCTCTTCGAAAGTGTGAAGACCACCGATACCGGCAGCTACAATAACTCCTACACGGTTGCGGTTTAGATTCTCTTGATTTTCAATGCCTGAGTCAGCAACAGCTTGACGGGCAGCAACCAATGCATATTGTGCATAGAGGTCGAGCTGACGGAGCTTTTTACGGTCAAAATGCTCTTCGCCTTTGAAGTCTTTCACCTCGCAAGCGAATTGTGTCTTGAAAAGCGACGCATCGAAATGCGTGATAGGGCCTGCTCCGCTAACACCTGCCAAGGCATTCTTCCATGTTGTTTCAACATCGTTACCCAGCGGAGTTACGGCACCAAGTCCTGTTATAACTACTCTTTTAAGTTCCATGTTCTCTATTCGTGATAAGAGTGATTCGGCCCACACTTCCTCAGCGCCACCACAGTGGCTTTGGGTCTGTTTAACGTAGGTCCCCCACATGAATGATGCCAATCGCGACATTCCTCAGCGGTTCCTACAGGCTTTATTACACTTACTTATAAATGATTAAATAGCCCCGGGGACTCCGGGGCTTTATGTCTCTGCGACCGGTGATAACTTAGGCCTGAGCTGCTTCGATATAAGCAACAGCGTCGCCTACAGTAGCGATACCCTCTGCCTTGTCATCGGGAATTGTGATGCCGAATTCTTTCTCAAATTCCATGATAAGCTCCACAGTGTCAAGGCTATCTGCGCCGAGGTCAGTGGTGAAAGCAGCATTTTCTGTTACTTGATTTTCATCTACTCCCAATTTGTCAACGATGATGGCTTTAACACGAGATGCAATTTCTGACATAATAATTTAATTTTTGTGATTTTTTGATTATTCTGGTTTTTGCGGTGCAAAGTTACGCAATTTCACCAAACTGCGTTCAGTTTTGCGCCACAAATTTACAAAAAGTATTTGGAACTTTTGGCATTAATTGCTGAAAAATTTCCCTAATAGTCGACAAATACCGCTCAGATTCGCTGTATCGGCATTTTACGAAACTTTTTGTTGCCTATAAAGCATACGGATATGTGATGTCGTGGAGAAAGAGCGGCTCGGCCGGCATGGAAATGCCTGCAGCACAGCGGTCCTTCATGTCAATAATGCGACGGAAGCCGTCGATATCAAGTTTACCACGCCCTACATCGACCAAAGTGCCTACCACAGCCCTCACCATGTTGCGCAGAAAACGGTCGGCCGTGATTTCAAACACCCATTCGGCTTCGGCAGGACCGCCGTCAACCGATTGGATACGACGCCATTCGGCTTTCGTCACCTTGCAGATGTTGGTCTTAACATCGGTGTGAAGTTTTGAGAATGATGTAAAATCATTCACATCATACAGCACCTCGGCGGCACGGTTCATAGCGTCGAAATCCAATGTCTCGGGTGCTTTCCACGAAAGAGCCCCCACAAACGGATTTTTGCGCACATGAGCATAATAATGATAGGTACGACTCGTGGCATCGAAACGTGCGTGAGCCCCTGCGTGCATAGGTTTAATCCAACGAATGGCGATGGTGGGGCCGAGAATCGAGTTCATCGCCTTCACCAATCTGCGGTCGTCGTTATATTTCTTTGGCAAATCAAAATGCGCAATCATCTTCGCGGCGTTGACCCCGGCATCCGTGCGGCCGGCACCAACAATCATCACAGGCATACGAAGTATCATCGACAGGGCCCTTTCCACTTCGCCCTGCACACTAATTGCATTCGGTTGAACTTGCCATCCATGATAAGGAGCCCCCAAATAGCTTAGCTCCATAAAATGCCTTTCCATATCCACATTCCTTATCTATGAATAACTTATATGTTTCAGCAGTGGCTGCGCCTCAAGGCGCAACCACCACCGATTTTTAATCTTTCTCCAAATAGGTGTAACCATACAAGCCCGAACGGTAGTTGCTCAAGAACTCGCGGCCCTCCTCGGGGGTAATTTTACCCTCCTTCATGGCGTGGGTCACACGTGTCTCCACGTTACGCACCAAGCGTTTGGGGTTAAATTGCACATAGTCGAGCACCTCAGCCAC
>CAZDIC010000178.1:0-3321 GCA_964505395.1 uncultured Alistipes sp.
TTTATTTTCAAAACTTATAACGACCGTGGTGCCGAGTCGTTCAACATCAAGGTGTATGTTGAAGATACTGATGATGCCGAAGTCGGCAGCGCTTTCACCGACCCCACAACAATGACTTTGGTGTATGAGAACGAAGCTCATGCAGTGCCTATGGAAGGCTCATCGACCGATTTGCGCGACTTTGTGGTGCCGTTTAAAGAACCGTTCATTCACGACCCGTCGAAGAATCTCCGCGTGTATGTCAGCACAGTGAAAGCCGGTTCAAATTGGATGTCAATGTGGCATGATTCGAAGAGCCAATTTGCGGTGAAGTGCTTATATTACGGTAACTCATCCGCAGAATGGACAACAGGCAAGGAAAGTTCTGCCACCGACCTTCCGGCAATGATTATTGTAACCGAACACGATGCTTTGAGCATTGATGGTAAAGTTACGCAGATTGTCGACAAGGAGGAAACTCCGGTTGCAGGTGCCGATATTACCGCCTACAACAAGGAGAGCGATGTGATTTATAACACCGTTTCCGATGAAGATGGAAATTATTCGCTGCCAATTATTCGAGTAGATAAGGATTATGTTATTTCGGCAACGCACCCCTCGGCAACCAATGCAGAAGGTGAAGCATTCATGCAAGTGCTCGAATCATACAGCTATGACAGTGATAGCAATGACTTCACATTTATGCTCGACTCAGAAGGCATCCATTCGGTTAGCGTAAGCTTTGACCCGACTGTTGCCGTTGAATTCTTTAACCTGCAAGGTGTGCGCGTTGCATCCGACAACCTTACCCCCGGCATCTACATCCGTCGCACAGGTCGCGTTGTAGAGAAGGTATTGGTTAAATAATATGCATCCGTCGGTTAAATAATTTTTTGCTGATGGTGAAATAAATCTCGATAAACAGAGAGAGGATGAAGAGTCATCCAATTGGCGGCACTTCACCCTCTCTCTTTCCTATATCCTCTCCGTGCTCTGAAGATTTAAAATCGCAGTGCAATTCTCCGAGCTTTCTACTCTTTTCTTGGTCATCACCAAGAAATCGTGCTCCAAAAGCCGCATGATTTGAAAATAGTTATTACTTTTACGCATTATGAATATTACTAAGTTATTTACCGGTCATAACGCACCCTCGCTGCGAAGCTTTCAAGTGGTGGCGTTTCTGTTTGTGGCATTGTTGGTCAATGCGCAAACGCCTGTAACCATTACGGTGAATGTTTCGGCAGTCACCGGTCAAAGTGTGGCAGGTCTTAAAGTCAATCTCTCAAACGATGTGTATGGCATCGAGTATCAACCGGTTACCCTCACCGAAACGGGTACGGCTCAGTTCCGCGACGTGTTGACCGGAGTGAACACCCTTTCAATCGACGGCACTTCGCTCGGATTGGAAAATTATAAAAATGACAATTTAAACGTGTCGACCGATGTCACCACATTCTCGGTGGTGCTCAACGAGAACACACGCACACCATATAACCTTACAGCCGAACTTATCCACGATTCATTTACCGGGCAAAACAATGTTGCTCTCGGTTGGAACCGTGAAACCGATTACTTCTTCGACGATTTTGAGGACTATGAGCCTTTTGCCATCAAATTCGACCCGTGGACAGGTTACGATGGCGACAAGGAGGCTGCAGCGGTAATCCAAGGCTCGTATGAGAATGCCGGGCTACCTCAGTATGCCACTATCTTCAACTGCCTCACCATCGACCCACCTCTATATTACGATTACCCGGTTATGCGTCCGTATAGCGGCAAGCAGTATGTCGGTTTTATCCGCACTTCCAGTGGTAACGCTAACAACGACTGGCTAATCTCGCCGAAAATCAAGGTGGGTGTTGACAATGTGGTTAACTTTATGGCGAAGGCTGCCGACGTGACCAAAGAGCGTTTCAATGTGTTGGTGTCGACCGGCTCAACCGACATCTCCGATTTTGTGTCGCTCACTTCGGGCAACTATCAAACGGTTGACTACAAATATTGGGTGCCGATTACCTACTCGCTTGCCGACTATGAGGGGCAGGAGGTCTACATCGCCATCCAGTGTGTGTCGACCGGTGCTTTCATGCTGATGGTCGACGATTTCTATGTCGGCCCTGCCTCAAATCTTACATCCGAGAGCGCCTTGGTTTCCCGTCGTGCACATCGAGTAGGGCAGCGCTCCGAAGCTAACCCCTATGAGCAATTCAACATCTATGTTGACAACAACAAGGTTGGCAGCACCGATAGCTATAACTACACCATTGAGAATATCGCTGCCGGCACACACGAGATTGCGGTTGATGCCGCTTATCAGGTGGCCACCAGTGCGAAGGCTACAATCAGCGTGGATGTTCCGTCGGCCGATAGCTATCACAGCCTGTCAGCGACAGTTAAAAACACTCTCGGCACAGCGCTCAGTGCATCGGTAACCGCTGTCGGCTTAACTTCGGGTGAGGCCATGTCGGTTAATACCGACGAAAAAGGTGAGGCCCGTATCGCCTCTCTGCCTAACGGTGAATACTTGGTGAATGTGCATGTCGACGGATATAATGACCATAGCGAAAATGTCACCATTGACAAGGCCGTATCGCTTGACGTGGTTCTCACCGAGGATATATCAGACCCCTATAATGTGACTTTCGATAACGATAGCAAGACCTTGACTTGGAATCAAGACCTCGGGTTCACCGATGGCTTTGAGGACTATACCGACTTTTCACAAACATTCGGCGATTGGACTGTAATCGACGGTGACCAAATGCCCACCTATGCTATCGGCATCGGGGCTTCGCTCACACTGCTCACAACGCCTGAAACTCGCGGTACCGTGGGCGCTATGATTTTTAATCCCGACAAAACTCAGCCGTTGACCGCTTCCGACGACGCTCTGTTTGTGGCTCCGGAGGGCGAGAAGTATGTGATGTTTAACTCGGCAGAGCAATCAACCAGCGACGACTGGATGATTTCACCGCTTCAAGCTATCGGCGACGGTTATGTGGCTCGTTTCACTGCAAAGAGCTATTCAAGTGCTTATCCCGGACGTTTCGAGCTTGGCGTGATGAGCGATGTTAACGACACATCCACATTTGAAGAACTTGACGTTATTGACCTTACAAGCGATTGGAGTCGTTATGAACTCAGCTTGGCCGCTTATGCCAATACCACCAAAGCTTTTGCATTCCATCACACAAGTAGCGACCAGTGGATTTCGTTTATCGATGATGTTTATATCGGCCCGGCCGAAATCACTTCAGGTGAGAGCAGCGCCAATGCCACCTACAACATCTATGTTGACGGCACACTTGTTGCCACCGTTGCCAACTGTGAATATCAGTTCAC
>CAZDIC010000179.1:0-3264 GCA_964505395.1 uncultured Alistipes sp.
GACACACGTCTGTCGGTGGCCGGGCTGATTGGTGTGGCTCTGCTGATGCATCGTTGGCGCAATCGTGCCATGGGCAAACGTGTCAACGACAAACTGCACGCTGTTATGGAACGCGACGGATGGCGCGATGACTTGCGCACCGTGACCATGGAGCTGGTGAAAACCATCGACACCGACCGCATTACCCGCAAGATTCGCGATGAGGTGGTGCCTGAAATGATGAAGATGCGTCCGAAAATCGACAGCAAACTCAAGATGAATATCGAAAACATCGACCCTGCCGAAATGGAGGAGAACCCCGAGTGGCAGGAGATGATGGAGAAAAGCGGTCTTGCCGATAAACTCAAGGAGATGAGCGAAATTCAAGAGGAGGGGGGCGATGTGATGATGGGCACCTTTGAACATCTCAAAACATTCCCGTTCTTTTCCGAGCCGGCTAACTGGTTCCTGCCGTTCCACTGCGATTATTCGGAATTTAGCGGTAACGACTCCGGCATCATGCAGCCGTTGGCCGAACTTATGCAAGCATCGCCGTTCTTGTGCGACAGCGACAAATTTTCGTTCATGTTCTCGCTGAAACATGTTCCGGCAGCACAGCGCGACCTGATGATGCAACAATTTAAGGCTCAAGGCGACCAATTGGCTGCCATTCGTGCTGCATCGTTGACGGTTGGTAATGTTGACCGCAAAAACCTCATTAACAAGCAAGTGCAAAACATCTACCGATTCTTTAAACTGTTTCGTCGCAAATGTGAGTTCCCCAACCCGTTTGCCGATGGCGTGAACTTGGTGGATGTTAAAGCCTTTGAGGCCGACATTCTTGCACTCGACCTGTTGGAGGTTGTGGGGCAGTATTACTTCTCGCATGAATACTTCCGTCAAGCCCTCGACACCTTCAAGAAACTTGAAACGGTAAGCACTCCCGGTGCCGAACAGTTTCAAAAGATGGGTTATGCCACTCAAAAACTCGGAGACACGGAAGGGGCGGTTGAATTATACAAAAAGGCTGAAATGCTCGACAGTCGCAGCGACTGGACCTTGCGCCGTTTGGCCCGTTGCCTTATGCTTCTGCATCGCCCGGCCGAAGCCTTGGAACGCTTGAAAGTTCTTGAAAGCCGACACCCCGAGCATGTTGCTACAATCCTCAACATGGGTCGCTGCTATGTGGAATTGCAACGCTATGAGGAGGCAATCGGAGCATATTATAAGGCCGAATATCTCGATGAAAAATCGGGTAAGGCTCTGCGCCCGCTTGCATGGTGCCTGCTGATGACACGCGATTTGGAACGCAGCCGCAAGTATTACGAAAAAGTTTTCGCGCACTTTGAACCGACACAGGAAGACTATCTTAACATGGGCCATCTGGCGCTTGTTGAAGGCAACTTCAAGGAGGCGTTGAACTTCTATTCGCTCAACATTTCAGCACGCATGAACGGTGACGAAACTCACCGCACAGAGGCTATCGACGGCTTTATTGCCGATATGAAAAGCGATGCCGACTATCTTAAAAATGTGGGCGTTGATGCGGGTTTGGTGCCGCTGCTTGTCGACAGTCTGCTCTACAAGATTTGATAGTGCCAAAAGAAATTGTTAATTTTACAGTGTAAAAAACAATCATTAAACAAAAAGAGAAACTATGGTTATTCAGCGATGGCAAACTGTGTGGTTGCTCGTGGCAGCCGTTTTGGTTGCTCTGTTCTGCTTTGTGCCGATGGCAGTAGTGCCCGGCGCGGCTGCAGGCGAGACATCACTCCTTATGCCTAAAGATTTACCCGTGATACTGATAGTGAATTGTGTAACAGTGGTTTTGTTGGTTCTCAGCATCCTCATGTTCAAGAACACCGCACGACAAAAAATGCTGGCCCTCGTGTCGATGCTGCTCATTGCCGTGACCGCACTGACCGAGACCGGAGTGCTCTATTGCTGGGACACAACTAACGGCAACGTGGAATGGATGGGCTCAATTTTCCTGCTCGTCGGAGCATTCTGCTTCACCTTCCTGGCCCACAAGGCTATCCGCCACGATGAACGGCTTCTTCGTGCCGCCGATCGTCTTCGTTAACCGACCGGACGCTATCTAAGTCTCACGCTGCGAAAATTAAACGCAATAATAAACCCCTCATGCGTGCCATACGGCAAACGCTTGAGGGGTTTGTTGTATCTGTATATCCTTGAGATGATGGGTGACCGAGCACCCCGATAAGTCCAAGCGAAATCCGCTACGGTTGCCAACTATTGAGGGAGTTTGGCACGAAGATATTCGGCAGTGTGTGATGTGGTGGATGCCGCAACCTGTTCGGGGGTACCCTCAGCTACAAGTGAGCCTCCTGCATGACCACCCTCCGGCCCAAGGTCAATAACATGGTCGGCACACTTAATCACATCAATGTTATGCTCAATGATAATTACGGTGTGACCGAGGGCAATCAGTCGGTTAAACGAATCCATCAACAGGTTGATGTCGTGGAAGTGCAAACCGGTGGTGGGCTCATCGAAAATGAACATCGTAGGCTCCGATTTCTCAATGGCAAGGAAGTAGGCCAATTTTACGCGTTGGTTTTCACCGCCCGAGAGTGTCGACGACGACTGCCCGAGCTTAATGTATCCGAGGCCCACATCGGCAAGTGGTTGCAAACGTTTCACGATGCGTTTCTCGGTGGCGCCCTGCGACTCAGAGAAAAACTCGATAGCCTGATTAACAGTCATGTCGAGCACATCAAAAATGTTTTTGCCACGGTACTCAATGTCGAGGACCTCGCGTTTGAAACGCTTGCCGCCACAACTTTCGCATGGAATGGTTATGTCGGCCATAAATTGCATCTCAATGGTGATGGTGCCATCGCCCTTACACTCCTCGCAACGTCCGCCTTCGGTGTTGAACGAGAAGTATGCCGGCGAGAAGCCCATCTGTTTTGCGCCCTGCTGTTCGGCAAACAGTGCACGTATCTCGTCGTAGGCTTTCAGATAGGTGGCGGCATTTGAACGTGTGGATTTCCCGATCGGGTTTTGGTCGACGAACTCCACAGAGCGGATACGCGACATATCGCCTGTGAGGGCTTTGAACGCGCCGGGAGCATCCGACGGTTCACCGAGGTAGCGCAACATGGCTCGGTAGAGTATGTCGCGCACGAGAGTTGATTTACCGGAACCACTCACACCGGTAACCACGGTGATAACTCCCAGCGGGAATTTCACGTTGATATCCTTGAGGTTGTGCTCGCGGGCACCCTTCACCTCAATGTAGCTGTGCCATTTGCGGCGGTG
>CAZDIC010000180.1:0-3239 GCA_964505395.1 uncultured Alistipes sp.
CACACATTTCACAAAATCGACCTGTTTGAGCACCCGAATGTCATCACCACAGCCCAATCGCGCGCTATTGCAGAGGAGTTGCACAGCAAACGCGTGCTGATTTTTGCCGGAATCGGTGCACCGACGGCACAACTCAATCGCGCAATCTCCACTTTAGCTACCATGCCAAATGTGGCGGTAATTGCCGAAGGGCTATCAAACCTGCACAGCGATGGCGTAATATGGAACATCGACCCGATTTTCAGCAACTTGCAACTGACCGACTACGGCCACACAAAAGCAGCAGAACTCAAACCCGATTTGCTAATCAGCTTTGGTGGCGCTCCGGTGTCGGCACGCTGGAAACAGGTGGCACGCAGTTGGCACACCGAGCATTGGCATGTTGGCATTGCCGACAATGCTATCGACACCTACCAATCACTCACTCGTCGCATCGATTTCTCTCCTGAAGCATTCTTCCCACGCGTGGCTAACGCTCTATGCTTCCGCGAAAAGTCACAACCGAACGGCAGCAACTACCACCAACTGTGGGATGACTTCGCCACCGAAATCAGTAGCGCCGGAGCTGATAGCAAGCACTGCAAATCGAATAGTCACACCGACCGAGAGTGGAACGGCTTAAATGCTGTTGCCACCGTTCTGCAACGCACACCCGCAAATTGGAATCTGCAATTAAGCAACGGCATGACCGTTAGGTACGCCCTACTCAACGACCTGCGACGCCACCACCGCGTGGGCTGCAATCGCGGAGTTAGCGGCATAGATGGCAGTGTGTCGACCGCTGTCGGAGCATCAACGCTCTACAAAAACATAACGCTGTTAATCACCGGCGACACAAGCGCCCAATATGACTTGGCGGCCCTCACCACCACCCTTCTAACCGAACGATTTAGGATGGTAGTGCTGAACAACGGCGGTGGAGGCATATTCAACTACATTGCCACAACCTCAAAACTTCCCGAGCGCGACCAACTGTTCAAAGGCGAATTAAACCTACCGCTGCAACAACTGGCCGAGACGTTCAGTATGTTCTACGCCAAAGCCACCGACTTTGCCTCACTCAACCAAGGGCTACAACTCTTACGCGCCGATCTCGACCGACCGATGATTCTGGAAATTGTCACCGATGCCGACATCGACGCCGAAGCAATGAAACGCATATTAAACGAATAAACACAACATATACACAAAACAACTACCGTTATGACACGAGAATGGAAAGCCATAAAGGAATATGAAGACATTTTGTTTGAGCAATATAAAGGGATTGCCAAAATAACCATCAACCGTCCGGAGGTGTATAACGCATTCCGTCCGCGCACCAATGCCGAGATGCTCGATGCTATGAACTATTGCCGCAACACGCCCGAAATCGGAGTAATCATCCTCACCGGCATCGGCGACAAAGCATTTTGCTCAGGCGGTGACCAACACTACAAAGGGCTTGGCGGCTACGTTGACGCCGACGGCACACCGCGTCTGAATGTGCTCGAACTCCACAAAGCCATCCGCTCTATTCCCAAGCCGGTAATAGCCATGGTCAACGGCTATGCCATCGGTGGTGGCAACGTGCTGAACGTGGTTTGCGACCTTTCAATTGCATCTGAGAACGCACGCTTCGGCCAAACCGGTCCGAAAGTAGGAAGCTTCGATGCCGGCTTCGGCTCATCATACTTGGCCCGTTGCGTTGGCCAAAAGAAAGCTCGCGAGATTTGGTATCTCTGCCGTCAATACACCGCACAAGAAGCATTGGAAATGGGCATGGTGAACGCCGTTGTACCCTTGGAACGCTTGGAAGATGAAACCGTGGAATGGTGTGAAACCATTCTGAAACGTTCGCCGATGGCTATCCGCATGATTAAACGAGCTCTCAACGCCGAACTTGACGGCCAGGCAGGATTGATGGAATTTGCCGGTGATGCCACACTGCTCTACTATCTCATGCCAGAGGCTCAGGAAGGTAAAAACGCTTTCCTTGAGAAACGCGACCCCGATTTTGAGCAGTTCCCCAAATTCCCGGGATAATCACTCACCCCGATAGCACTCCGATTCCAACGGAAAAACATTCCAACAGGAAACAGCAACAACATTAATTCCACGATATGATAAAGGCAGAGTGGCGACACTACCAACTTAACTTCCGCGAAACGGCCATCACATCACGCTCACGCATGAATGTGAAGGACACATATTTCATTAAGCTGTTTGACACCGATGCCCCCGACACGGTGGGCTACGGTGAATGTGCTCTGTTTCGTGGGCTCAGTGCCGAGGACACGCCCGACTATTCTCGGCAACTTGCCGAGGCGTGTGCACATCCCGACACTCTGCCCGAAATATCGTCGATACGCTTTGGATTTGAAACCGCGCTTGCCGACCTTCACACCGGAGGCCGGCAAGTGATGGTTTCCACTCCGTTCACCCACGGTGACACTGTTATACCAATCAACGGCTTGGTGTGGATGGGCGACAAGGCAACCATGCGCCGACGCATTGCACAAAAACTCGATCAAGGGTTTCACTGCATAAAGCTGAAAATCGGAGGCATTGACTTCAACGACGAGTTGGAGCTGCTGAGGGTTATTCGTAGTGAATTCGACGAATCGACAGTGGAATTGCGCGTAGATGCCAACGGAGCCTTCACGCCCGACAACGTTGACGAACGACTTGCCCGCCTGGCCGAGTTCCATCTCCACTCCATTGAGCAACCAATCAAGCAACACCAATGGGCCGCCATGGCCAAGGTTTGCGCCACCTCTCCAATACCCATTGCCCTTGACGAGGAGCTTATAGGATTCACCGCCGACAGCGATAAAGCGAGGTTGCTCGACACCATCCGACCGCAATACATCATCCTAAAGCCATCGCTCTGCGGCGGTTTTACCGAAGCTGACAAATGGATTGCCGCAGCCGAGCAACGAAATATCGGTTGGTGGGCAACGTCGGCATTAGAGTCAAACATCGGCCTCAATGCCATTGCGCAATGGGTGTCGCAGAACTCAATTACAATGCCGCAAGGACTCGGCACCGGGACGCTCTACACCAACAACATCCCCTCACCGCTACGCCAAGAGCATGACTACCTGCGTTTTGACCCCACGGAGAAATTT
The DNA here is from genome assembly GCA_964505395.1 of uncultured Alistipes sp. Taxonomy (GTDB): domain Bacteria; phylum Bacteroidota; class Bacteroidia; order Bacteroidales; family Muribaculaceae; genus UBA7173. The sequence goes on from CAZDIC010000180.1 coordinate 3,111, forward strand.
CACGACCTTGCGACACTATTCAACAGCTAAAATGGACCAATCAAAACTGATAGGCTTAGGCGACAGCGAGCAACGCTTTCTTGACGAGTGGCTAAACAGTAGCGACTACATCGTGGCCCACACATCAGG
>CAZDIC010000181.1:0-3218 GCA_964505395.1 uncultured Alistipes sp.
AACTTTTTTTCAAACTGTGCTACAAAAATATGTTGTAAAACATACATATCAAACATATACTCTGAAAATCAATGAGTTACACAGTGTTAAATATTGTAAATTTGAGATATTATCCCGAAAAACACCTGAAATTGACGAAACTTTCCAAGAAAATAATGGAACCGTGACCGGGGAATTCCTCCGGAATATAGCAAAAAAATTGTGTTAACCATTCTTAACCGGGCAATCTATGCCCTTTGCAAACTTTTGTTTAATTTTGCTGTAAAATCTTACATTCTCTCGTACTACGACAAGAGCGTCGGCGACAAAAATCGATAAACACGCAGAAATACGACCTGCCGTATAACATCAAATTGCGTAAAAACACAATTAATATAATCAACTTACTAAATTATTAACAACTTATGAAGAAAGCACTACTTAGCTTGCTATGCTTGCTAACCACCATTGGAGTGTTCGCTGCAGACACAAAGACATTGGACGTGTTTGACGCTGCACCGGCCAACACATTTAGCAAGACAGGAAGCGCCAACGCGAAGGAAAGCGACTTAACTCTTAATGGTTATACATTTAAAGTAGTCAACGTATGGTGGCAGAAGAGTACCTCCAATTCGTATATAGCTTTTAAAAAGAACGGCAGCCCGACGCCCTACATGATTATGCCCACTTTTAGTGATAAGATAATCACTGAAATCTCCCTCTCAACATCATCGTCATGTAATGCAGCCTCGTCATTTAATATCTATGTCGGAAGCGCCAAAGTCGGAACAATAACATTCACATCGGCAGGAACCACACAAAGCTTGACAATACCGGCCGAATATCAGGGCGCAGACATAGCCTACAAAATCGAATCAAATCTGACCTCGAATCAAATCGGATTTTCTAAGTTGAGCATCTCCTACGAAGAGGTCCCCACTGTGTCAGATCCAACCATCAACATTGATGCTGACAACAACAAAGCAACAATTTCGATTCCTGATGGCACCGAAGTTTGGTACACCACTGATGGCACCACCCCGGCCAAAAACGGAAGCACGTCAAAGAAATACACCGAAGATGATGCGATTGCTATCACCCACGACATGACCTCAATCGCAGCCATTGCATACGATGCAAATGGAAACGCCTCAAACGTAACCACCGTGACCGTAAGCTACAAATCATCGGTTGAGGCTCCTGCAATTTCAACTAATGGTAACGAAGTTACAATCACCGCAACCGACGGCTCAACCGTTTACTACACCATCGACAGCTCAACTCCTTCGAATGAATCAACCCAATACACCGAACCGTTTGAAATCGCCGAAGGTTGCACCGTTAAAGCTATTGCTTATAACAGCAACAACGATATGTCGGGCGTCACAGTCACAGATGTGCCCTACTGCAAGGTTGCGACACCTATCTTCACACCCTCTTCAACCTATGTTGAAGCAGGCACAGCAGTAACTATCGCTTGCGCTACCGAAGGCGCCACAATCTACTATACCCTTAACGGTGGCGAAGCTTTGGAATACACCAATGCCACAGCAATCACTGTGAACGAAGCGACTACGCTCACCGCCTACGCCACTTTGGCTCACTACGCTCAAAGTGAAACAGCCACTCAAAGCTACAAAATCGGCACACTCGTTGAAAAGGCCAGCACTCTGAATACAACTACCCTCGGCAATATTTCCGGCACAGACTATGCCAAACGCTCATACACCGATGAAGCAACCGGTGCCGCATACTTAACATCGGCCAACGGAATTGATAACACAAAACCCTCTCCTGCATTTGGCATTAAATCCGGAAACGGAGGTATCGTTACCACCAAATCGCCGGGTACGGTTTCAAAAATCACTCTCACTCAATACACAAAGCAGACAGCAAAAAGATCTGTAAATATCTACGGTTCTCACACTGCATATACATCGTATGCACAAGCCGACATTGAGAAAACAACAAAATTGAATGGCGATGATGCTATTACCCTCACTTCGGGCAGCGCTGTTACATTTGATTTATCTACACTGTCTGACTCCTACGAGTATATTGCAATAATACCTGCTGTTACTACTGCCACACAGATCTCTGAAATCCAAATAGTTTGGAACGTATTGGGTGATAACGGCACCAACGAACCTGAGCAACCGGAACAACCCGAAGAGCCGGCTTCAAAAGAGATTGAGTTTGACTTCAGCACAAGCAACAGCATGTCAAACGGCAATATCACATTGGACTTCACAGGTGAATATGATGCAGAATATGGCGCATATTTGGCAAGTGGAACCGGCATAAATGAAATCAAATCATTTACCGACGCCGATGAAACTATCGGCATCAAATCGATTGCATTTACTGTTAAGAATCCCACCGAGAACGACGAATTTGCCTACCAATTTGAGGCAAACGATGATAACTACGTGGTTACACCGACTAACAAGTTCAACGATGAATGGGAATTTGTTTCACACAATGCAGCCGAAGTTGGCACATTCAATATCGATGACAACGGCAATCTGAGTTGGAGCGCCCAAAACGAGGACGATCTTATCAATAGCTTTATCTTCGAGAACCCCAACCAAGTTGTTATCTCTAAAGTAAACATTACATGGGACTATGTTCAGCCCGTATTTATGAGCTGCAAAATTGATGGCACAACAGTAAACTTCTCAACCCTCAAAGGCCACAAGGTTTACTATCGCACTGTAGCCACACCTGCCGATGCAACCGCGCCCTCACAAGTATCTTCTCGTCGCGTGTTGGATTCGGATGAAGAGGACGACACCGACACAACCATTGGCGCAACTGACAATGCCGACTACCGCGCAGTTGAAAACAACGTAGCCGGTTGGGAAGTTAACGGCTCTCAATATGTGTGTGATTTATCAAGCCTCGCAGCCGGTCAAAGCTACGAAATCAAGATTGAGAACGCAACCAAATCGATTGTCAAAGCATTTGGCAAGGATATCAACAACGAAGTTGTTACCGGTCTTGAGAACGTGACCATAACCACAGCCAACGATGTTGAAGAGTGGTACACACTGCAAGGTGTACGCGTAGCTAACCATGCTGCCGGCATCTTTATCCACCGTGTTGGCAACCGCGTTGAAAAGGTTGTAGTAAAGTAACACGCAACAACGAAATGCCTCGCACCTCGCTGAGGTAACGCAATAACATGAAATAAGCCCGATTGGTCGGAAACGGCCAATCGGGCTTATGCTTTATGCGGC
>CAZDIC010000182.1:0-3201 GCA_964505395.1 uncultured Alistipes sp.
GAGGTTGAGCGTTTGTATGATGTTTGATTCACCATAGCTTAGTTCGCGTCCCGGGAAGATTTCTTCTGAGGTTACTTCGCGTACATATGGGTTTGATAATTGTTCGTAGTCGTTCTTGATGTAACTTGGCGCAAGCGATGAGTTGCGGTCGGTGAACATGCGGTCAATGTAGTACCAGTTGAATAGGGCGCGATTCTTACCGTAGCTAATATCGTTAGATAGTGCAGCCTCGGGGAAGAGAGCACTGGCACTACTATCGTAAGGCGTAGATGCCAAGAACCATGAATAGGGCGATCGCAAGTCGATTCCGGTTTGCGATGCCTCAAAGTCGTCGATGTATGAACTACCGGTGGATGAGCCCGATTTCTGTTTGTGGGGCACCAATTGTGCATATTCAGCGGTTACATTGACTGTTGACGGTGCAGTGGCATTCACCGTCGGAATCTTGTTTAACAGATTAGTGAGCCACATAAACTTGGTGTTGTAGGCCATGTTGAACCCGAATATCGAGTTGTTTATAACCTCGTCGCCGATATTCACCTTCTCGGTTAACGCTTTTTCCGAGAAGTGCATAATGGTGGCACCAATGTTGAAGTTCTTGTTGATGGCATACTGAAGGTCTAATCCAAGCAACGTTTTTCGTTGTGTTGAATATGTTGATTGGTTCTCCAACGTTACGCTAATGCTTTGGCCGGAGTCAATAATGCTCTGATTTGTGATTGTTACGATACCCATTGAGTAGTCAACGGTGTAGTCGGAGTTTTCAACCAACTGCACTCCGCCGGCTGTTACCACCACTGATCCGCGAGGTACATTCATCGCGTTCAATCGAATTTGCGAACCGGATGAGCCCTGATATGAGCCTACAAGTGTGAATTTGTTCTTGTCGGAGAACTGTTTGGCCACTACAAGTGTTGAATCATAAAGCTCCTTGTAGACATATTTGTCGGCAAGTGCGGGGTTGTTGATTTTGGCCTCCAAGTGAGAACCAAACGGCTCTGCTACCGGGAAAATAACTTTGCCGGTGGATGCTATAATGGTGTATCCTTCAATAAAGTCAAACAAGCCGTCGGGATTTGATTCTTGGTTTGAATCTAATCGGTCGAGGTTCATCACTTGTAGCAGTGTTTGGGTGTTTAACCCTGTCACAGGTAGATAATTGATGGCTGTGCCGGTGGTGTCACTGAGATATTTAATGTTGAGTTTGAAGTTTGACTTCTGCACTTGATATGCGCCGAGTGAGTAGACGTTTTTCATCATCAATCTCCACATGGGCATCTTCGGATCTGTGGTTGTGCTCTTGAGCATCTTCACGTAAATCGATTCGGTGGTGGAGGTGATGTCGCTTGAGAACTCACCAACTTGATACACTTGGCCGTTGTAGCTGTACTCAAATGCCACGCCTAACACTTCATCGGCATTGATTTGGCTTTTGAGCGAGATGTAGCCGAGTGTTGAGTTAAGCGTGTACTCAGAGGAGGATAGAAGACGTGCGCTCTCAATTTTTTCATAATCGCGTCCGCCTTCAATGCCGTATGCCTCTAATGGAGCCAAGGCCTGTGTAACTTGGTTGATGTTACGAGCGTTGGGATATTCCGTTTTTATAACTGATAACAGGTCATTTGAGCTGTTTGAGGGAACCGCTGTCGCTGTGTTGGGCGTCCAGTGAGAATTATTGCAACGTGTTGATTCGCCGAGGTCGCTGAACGCAACCACATTGCGCGCTTGGTCATATTTACCGCTCTTGTTAGTTACCCACACTTCAATGCGAGTGATCTTGATGCCGGATGTGACCAAGGGTAAGTGTGATGCAAAATTGTCGTAATTCTCATAGAAGTATTGCGACAAGAAGAAGTGGCGATTCTGATCATACTGATCGGCCGTAACGCTGAAATCGGTGGTCTGTGCACCGCCTTTAGTGTTAACGGTTTGCGATTCCGAGTTTTGCTGCGACACTAAGGCTGTTGCTGTTAACTTTCCGAATTGCAGTTGCGTTTTTACACCAAACAGGGCTGTGGAACCTTTGATGAGCGATGACCCGGTGGTCATCGACACATTACCGGCTTCGATTGTTTTAACAATATCATCCTCTTTCCCTTCGTAGGCAAGTTTGATGTTCTTAGAGTCGAAGTCAAATGTAGCATCGGTATTGTAGGTCATGTTAAATTTCAGGCGATCACCCACAGAAGCCCCGATTGTGGCTTGAATTTTTTGCTCGAAATCAAAGTAAGTCTTTCGGCGTGAGTTAAGCGCGAGTGCCGGATTGTCGATTTTGTTCGACTTGATACCCATCTTCAACTGCACAGAACCTTGCGTCTTTAGCGACACACCACCTGGGCCGAAGATTTTCTCTAACGGCCCGTAAGCGAAGTTCATGTCGAAGATGTTAAACGGTTGTTTTTCTTTGTCCTCAACCAACTGTTGGTTGCGCTCTTGATAATACTCTTGGAGCGACTGACGCAACTGCCAGTTGTTATATTGCTTTTCAGAGAGCAGAAACGGAGTGGTGAGCTCTGCGTCGCCGAGTTTGGTGCGCACCACATAGTAGCCGGTTTCAGGGTCATATTCTGCAACAGTGGTGATATTCGACGGTGTGCGGAGGTCGGCTGCCGATTGATCGCCCATCAAATCGTTGTAGGTGGCGGGCACGGTTGGCTGCACCGGGTAAGGCATATTGACCGAATCGGCTCTCGAGGCCGAACTGTTGCTTGTCGGATAGAATGGAGGTGGAGTGATGCCTGTCTTGGTCGATGCAGTGATTTGTGAGTAGGCATATATCGACGACGCTATCAGTAAAGCAGTTAATACCGATAGTGTTAACAGTCGTGTAGTTATATAGTTATGGCGTTGCTTCAAATGTTTCATTTCTGGGGAGATGACAGCAATCGTCGGAAGCTCGCCGGCGGTAAGCTCGTCGGCGGCTTGTTGCGATATTTATAGCATCGTCAGAGCCTGTTTGATTGCTTGCTCCACCTTTAAGGCCGGATTCTCCTTAAATAGCTTCTGCAACACTTTTGTGCTCTGCGGTTTTGCGAAGCCAAGCATGGTGAGCGCGGCTAATGCTTCGTCGTATGCATCCGACACCATGGTTGACTGGAATAATAACGTATCTCCCGATGGTTTTATTTTATCTTTGAGGTCAACAATTATTCGTTGTGCTGTTTTTGCACCGATTCCTTTCACACTTTTAAGGCGTTTGTC
>CAZDIC010000183.1:0-3178 GCA_964505395.1 uncultured Alistipes sp.
TTCGGAAATAATTGGTAACTTTGTAGCCAGAAACGGATTAAACCAACGCAAGGAGGTCCGAGTCTAACACGTAAACCAATTAAGATTATGAAATTATTCAAGTCTGTGTTGCCCCTGATGGTGGCCGCTTTATCATTCATTAGCTCAAGTGCTCAGCTCCCTTCCGTTAGTCTCAAAACAATTGATGGCAAAACTGTTGACACTGCAACGTTGAATAACGATGGCAAGCCCTTCGTTATCAGTTTCTTCGCAACCTGGTGCAAACCTTGCAACCGTGAGTTGAAAGCTATTCATGAGGTGTATCCCGATTGGCAGGATGAAACCGGCATGAAGCTTATCGCCATATCTACCGACGAAGCCCAAAACGCCAACAAGGTGAAGCCTTTGGTTGATGCCGAAGGTTGGGAATATGAGGTGTTGCTCGACACCAACAGCGATTTCCTCCGTGCTTTGGGCATCCAGATGATTCCCCATGTGCTGATTATTGATGGCGAGGGTAACATCGTTGATAGCCGCAGCGGATATATTGATGGTTCCGAAAGCCATATCATCGAGAAAATTCGCGAAATCTCAAAGTAAGGCGACTCCGATACGAGGTGTCTCACTTGCTCCTTCGTCATTCCAAAATATAATTATTCGTTCCGCCACAATCAAACACGATTGCGTTCATGAATTTATCAAAACTGACTATTATCCCTGTGTGTGCGGCATTGGCCCTGTCGGCATCGGCGCAAAACGGCGTTGCGGTGCATGGCAGCGTGCAATCCGACATTTTGTTTCCACAAGAAGATAAGGCCCTCAACACCGGTAGCTACGACGACAAGGTGTTGACAAACACGTATGCCGATGTCGGCCTCTACAGCAAGTATGTTGATGCCGGCCTGCGTGCGGAGTTTTTGGAATACCCGCTCCCGGGCTATGATGCAGATTTTAAGGGTTGGGGTGTGCCTAACATATATGTAAAGGGTAAATATAAGGGCTTGGAGCTTACAGCCGGTGACTTCTATGAACAGTTCGGCTCAGGCTTCATTCTGCGCACCTACGAAGAACGTGCTCTCGGCATTGATAACTCAATCAGAGGCGGACGTTTGAAAGTGAACTCTCTGCGCGGTTTGCGTGTTACAGCTCTTGGCGGTGTGCAACGTCGCTATTGGGATTGGAGCACCAAATCGGTGATTGCCGGTGCCGACGCCGAGTTTGACTTGAACGAATATATCAAGGGGTTGGCAGCACGTAACATCTCGTGGACGGTCGGTGCTTCGTATGTGATGAAGCATGAGGATGACGAGGATATTATCGTGCCGGGCACAAACTACAAGTTGAATCTCCCGAACACGGTGAATGCTTTCGATGCTCGCACCCAGTTCCACCGTGGCGGTTTGAACCTCCTCGGTGAGTTTGCGTGGAAAGGTCAGGACCCCTCCTACAACAATAACTACACCTATCGTCACGGTAACGCCGTGATGGTGTCGGCAACATATTCAAAAACCGGTTGGAGTGCTTTGCTGCAAGCCAAACGCAGTGAAGATATGTCGTATCGCAGTCAACGCAGCATGACCGGAACTTCGGCGTTCCTCAACAATATGCCGGCGTTCTCTTATCAGCACACTTATGCGTTGGCGTCGCTCTATCCCTATGCCACACAAGCTGCTCCCGGCGAATGGGCCTTCCAAGGTGCTTTTGCCTACACCTTCAAGCGCAAAACCGCGCTCGGTGGTAAGTATGGCACCAAGTTGAAATTGAACGTTAGCTACATTCGCGGTCTGCACCACACCAACGAGGAGAGTTTCAATAACTCACTGTTCGGCACCAATGGCGACCACACTTCGTTCTTCAAGACCGGCGAATTGTATTATCAAGATATCAACGTGATGTTGGATAAGAAAATAACATCCGACTTCCACGTGAATTTCATGTACATGAATCAGCGCTACAACAAAACCGTTGTAGAGGGTGAGGGTGGCATGATTAACTCTAACATCCTGGTGTTGGAACCGAAATATAAGATTTCCAAGAAACTGACACTCCGCGGTGAGTTCCAATATCTGTTCACCAAGCAAGATCAGAAGGATTGGGCCTACGGTCTGTTGGAACTTTCGGTTTTGCCCTACGTGATGGTAACGGTCAGCGACCAATGGAACTGTGGTAGCACCAAAACTCACTACTATATGTTTGGCGTTACCGGAAACTACCGTCACAATCGCTTGATGTTGAGCTATGGCCGCACTCGTGCCGGGTTGGATTGCTCAGGCGGTGTTTGCCGTCCGGTGCCTGCCACTCGCGGCTTCCGCATCTCATATAACTACACATTTTAATTCACTTCACTGACTTTTCACAATGAACGTAAAGACACATATCATAACCTTTGCCGCAGCCGTTTCGTTAGGAGCGTGTTTCACCGCTTGCAACGATGTGGAATCGGATGAACGCTACATTGAGTTACCCTCGGTGGAGGTGAAGCGCTCGGTGTTGCTCGAAGACTACACCGGCCAGCTTTGTGTTAACTGCCCGAAGGCTCACAATGCAATCAGTGAATTGCAAAGCCAGTATGGCGCTCAGATTATCGCGGTGGCTATTCACGGCGGTAGCTCGCGGTTGACCATCAAGGAGGGTGATGCCATGTATGAGGCTGCCGGTTTCCCCGGTTTGTGTGTTGACGAGGGTAACACCATCATCACAAACTCAGGGTTTAAAGATAGCATGGGTCTGCCTATCGGGCAGGTGAACCGCCGTTCGGGCTTGATTGGCTACGCCGATTGGGCAACCGCAGTGCGTAGCGAGATTGAACGCGATACCAACGTGAGCATCGACCTCACGGCAGCGCTCGACGCGAACAAGGAGAACGTGATTATCAATGCCTCGGTAATCGCTACCGATGACGTGCATGACTCATATCTGCAGCTTTGGATTATCGAGAATGGCATTACTTCTATTCAGCTGATGCCCGACGGGTCAACAAATTTGGCCTATGAGCACAACCATGTGTTCCGCGCAACGGCTAACGGCATTAATGGTGAGGCGGTTGACATCATTGCTAATGTATCCGCATCGGTGTCGCACACTGTAGGCGTGCATAGCAACTGGAATCCCGACAATCTTGCCGTGGTTGCATTTGTTTACACCGCCAACGATGGTGTGTTGCAAGCTGCCGAAGCCTCGGTTGCCGGCGATGCCGAAT
>CAZDIC010000184.1:0-3150 GCA_964505395.1 uncultured Alistipes sp.
CGGTGGTGAGGGCATTTGTGAAGAACGACATCACCATGGTCAGACCGCCAACAACAGCGTAGATACCAAAATCAACAATGCCCAATTGCTGCAACACCACACGACTGGTGTAGAGGCTCGTGGCCATGCTGATGAGCATTCTGATGGCCATGAACACAGAATTCTTAACTATGCGTGATTGGTTTGGCATTGCTTGATTGACCGGTTAAATGTTGGCCGGGATGGCGTCAATGGTGTCGCTGTCGGTTGCTTCATCCTCTTCGGCGGCCTCCTCTTCGGGGGTATAATAGCGGATGAACATCAACATGGAGTTGAGCATCAGCAGGTAGTTGAAGATACGGGGTGAATCGTTGTAAAAAAGCACAACGAAGTAGAGAATAGAGACCATGATTTGGAATTGGATGGCAAACGGTCGCTTGCTCCGTCGGGTGTAGGTTTGATAAATCATCACAAAGAGCCACCACAACAAGCCGACGAATCCTATCTGTGTGATAACAAAGAATGTCCATGGGCGTGAACCTAACAGCAGCCAGTGGTTGTAGGATGCAAAACGGGTTTCTTTCACCAGCGAGCCACCTTTGAATTGGCCTACACCGGTGCCGAAGGCTAAGCCGCCACCCGATTCGCGTAGCTCGGGCATAATGAGCACTAACTTGGCAAAACGGGGTATATCGACCGACCACAATTCGTGTGGGTCAATCTCGATTGTCCCGTCCTGCACCATTAGTGCAACATCAATCATGTGGTCGAGGTCGATGCCATAGAAGTATTCTTCAACGAATTCATCAGTTAAAACTTTGTCGGCATCTTGATTTGTGATGTTTAGGTAGAGCGCACCGAGGCCTATGAATGATGCTATTCCCAGGGGAATGGCAATAAACATGCGGATAATCAGTTTGCGGTCAAATTTTACCAACAACACAAAGTAGGCTATCAGCATGATGAAACTCACCTTGGTTTCGTTGAGAAACGAAGGGTAGAGCAGCACAATGTAGCGCCAGTTTTTTAGCAATGAGCCGAAATAGTTGTCCTTATCCCAGTTTTGCGTCACGATGAAGAACGACACAAGGTAGATCATGGTGGAGACCATGCCCGATGCGCCGAGGCCCATGGTGCCACCACCGTGGTCGCCGGCACCATAGCGGATGTATTGCTCGGTGACACACACGGCTTGGAGGTAGAGCCACACTTTGAGTGTCTTAATCCATTTCTCTTTAAACTCCGGAGCACGTTCGTGGGTGAGGAACCATCGCAGAATGGGGATAGCGAAAAGCAATCCCAGAAAGTCGCGGGTGCCGTTAAACAGGGTAAGCAGCGACTCACCGTTGAGAAGCAATGTCGACAGCACTGCGAGAGCCAAATATGTGGCAATCACAAGTAGGTCGCCGAGCTTGCGCACCACAAGACACCCGAGGATGAGTGTCACGATGTCGCAAAGGAGCATGGTGACGTTGCGTAGCGCGTCTAATGAAGGCAGTAATTCTTCTGCAACGAAACCGAAGCAGGTCTCGATCCAGAAGATTACTATAAAAATCCTATAATAGAGTGTGAAGCGCTGAACCATGGCGAGGTCAGTTTATTTCTCAACTTTTGTGCCGTATCCGTAGCCGTAACCCTTCTTGGTGTGGGTTCCGTTGACAACAATCGACATCTTCTTGAGGCGTTTGTCGCGATAAACGGCGTTGAAGAACTTAATTTCCTTGGTAGTTGAGTAGTTGGCGCGAGTGACATAAACAGTGGCGTCGCTTATGCGGCGGAGTGAGAATGTATCGCTGACCATGCCAACGGGGGCCGAGTCGATAATGATATAGTCGTAGAGTTGGCGCAACTCCTCGAATGTGCGGTCAACTTTTTCGCTGTTAAGCAGCTCTGAGGGGTTGGGGGGCACGGGGCCTGCGGTGATGATGTCCATGCCGGCTCCGAGCGGGTCTTTGCGGATGATGTCGTTGAGTGTGTAGCGATCGCCGGCAAGATATTCGGTGATGCCGGGGGCGTGGGGCAGGTTGAGATATTCGGCCAATTTCGGGCTGCGGATATCCATGCCCACGAGGAGCACACGTTTGTGGAGCAGTGCCAACGACGACGACAAGTTGATTGAGATAAACGACTTGCCCTCGCCCGAGATGGTTGATGTGAGCAAGATAACTTTGTCATTTTCGCCGTTGAGAATGAATTGGAGGTTGGAGCGCATGAGGCGGAACAGCTCGGCTGCCGAGTTGGAGCCACCGTTGCGAACCACCAAAGCTTCGCCCGAGTGGTTGGTGCACATCTCACCGAGAATGGGCACTTGAGTGTATTGCTCAAGTTCTTCGCGCGATTCAAATTTGTTGCGCAGAAGTTTGCGTAGGTAGAGGATAATGGCGCCGAGGATGAAGCCAATGATGAGGGCAATGGCGAGAACCATGGCGTTGCCGATGCCGAGGGGCTCGTTTTCGGCGTATGCTTCGTCGATTACCTGGCCCTTTTCGGTGGCGTTGGCAAGGCGCATAGAGGCTTGCTCGCGTTCCTGAAGCAGGAAGATGTAGATTTGCTCCTTGATTTTTTGCTGGCGCACAATGGTGCGATATTGACGTTCTTGGGCGGGAATGTCGCCGAGACGCGATTCTGTTGAGGTCATGCCGCTGCGAAGGTCGTGCACCTTGATACGTGCCGACTCAATTGAGCGGTCGATGGTTTGCAAAATGTTTTCGCGGAATGCGTTGATTTGACTGTTAAGGGCTTTGAGCGTGGCATTGTTGCCGTGAGCATCCTGCAACAGGGTGATGCGCTTCATAATCAGGTCGTTATACCCGTTGATGGCGCTATTGGTTTGGTCGCCGCTGATGAGGGCGGGCACCAATTCATATTTGTTTTCGGGGTTTGCCAGGAACTCTTTAATCATTTTCACGATTTCGAGTTCGGTTTCAGCGGCAACGAGTTCCTCCTCAAATTTGCCTTTTTTGGTGATTTGATATGTGGCTTCGGTGGTGATGTCAACAATGTCGTGGTTCTTTTTGAAGGTTTCAATGTTGGCTTCCGATTCCACGAGGTCGTCGCTCAGGAGTGCAAGACGAGAATCGAGGAAGTTAAGAGTCTTGGTGTTGCGAACGGCAGTCTCGGCCAATCCGCGTTTGTTATATTGCACCATGATTTCGTTGAGCACATCTTTGG
>CAZDIC010000185.1:0-3131 GCA_964505395.1 uncultured Alistipes sp.
AATTGTAAATGCTGATGATTTTGGCATGAGTCCGACCGTGAACGAGGCCATTCGGCTTGCGTTCAAGACAGGTTTTCTGACCCAAACCACCATTATGACAAATATGCCTCAGTTCGAGGAAGCCATCGCCATTAGTAAGGCTGATGGCTTCTTCGACAAAGTTGGGCTGCATATAAACCTTGATGAAGGCGAACCGCTTACTGCGCAGATGAAGGCAAATCCGCACTTTGTTCGCAACGGTCGGTTTATCAAGGGAAACTTTGCCAAGCAAATCCGAAAATTCTATATCTCGTCATATGACGCAGAATGTGTATATCATGAAGTTGAAGCTCAAATGCAGCGTTATATTAATGCCGGTTTTCCGCTGATGCACTTGGACTCTCATCACCATGTTCACATTAATTGGTCGGTGATGCGCATTGTCAAGAAACTTGGCGTGAAATACGGCTTTCAATCCGCTCGTGTGGCTGCATTGATGACAACAGATTCCTGGCTCAAGTTGCGTTATAAACGCGCTATTAATAAATATATTAAGACAGCGTTTAAGTCTTCACCGGATCTATTTTATCCGTACCAGGATGCGCCATCATTCCCATCGGGCAAGATTGTGGAGCTGATGACACATCCGGAGATGGTAGATGGCGTTCCTGTTGATATGTTGAGCCGTCCCCGCAATCTCTATGTCAAGATTTAACAATGCGTATTTCCAATATTTAAATGAAGAAAGTTATTACATACGGCACATATGACCTGCTGCATAATGGACATATAAATCTTTTGCGACGTGCAAAAGAGCTGGGTGATTACTTGATTGTAGGTGTTACAAGCGATAGCTTTGATAAAGCGCGCGGCAAACTCAACGTGTGCAAAAATGTACTTGAGCGTGTTGCCGCTGTTAAGGCTACCGGATTTGTTGACGAGGTTATCATTGAAGACTACGTTGGTCAGAAGATTGATGACATACAAAAATATAATGTTGATATTTTTGCAATCGGTTCCGACTGGGATGGTAAATTTGACTACCTAAACGAATACTGCAAGGTCGTGTATCTTCCTCGTACCGAAGGTATATCATCAACGATGCTACGGGCACAAAATCAGCAAATAATTCGTGTTGGCATTATTGGCTCAGGCCGTATTGCCAAGCGTTTTGTTCCTGAAACAAAATTTGTTAGTGGCGTAGAAATAGTGTCTGTGTTGAATCCTAATTCGGATGAAGCAGAAGGCTTTTCCAAGACTTTCGGCATCACGGCTCATACTCAATTCGATGAATTTATCGTTGATGTTGATGCCGTGTACATTGCTTCACCTCATCTCTCGCACTACGATTATATCAAGAAATCATTATTGGCAGATAAGCATGTCCTTTGTGAAATTCCAATGGTGTTAAAAAAAGGCGAGGCAATCGAGTTATACGCTTTGGCTGAAGAACGTGGATTGGTGCTTCTTGAGGCAAGTAAAACTGCGCACTGCCCGGCGTTCAATCACTTGATAACCTTAGTGAAAAGTGGTGTAATCGGCGACGTTATTGATGTTCGTGCATCGTTGTCAAAACTCACGCAGGGCAGTCTTCGTGAACTTGATGCAACGCAAGCCGGTGGTAGTATGACGGAGTTAGCACCGTTTCCACTGCTTTCAATAATTAAACTACTTGGCAAGGATTATCGTGATATCCAGTTCTATTCAAAAATGGAAAATGGAGTCGATATTTTCACAAAAGGTATCATAAACTATGAGCATGCGGTGTCAACTATAACTTTAGGCCTTGGCGTAAAGACTGAGGGCAATTTGGTGATTTCCGGGTCTAAAGGATACGTGTACGTTCCTGCCCCTTGGTGGTTGACAGATTTCTTTGAAGTAAGATACGAAAATCAAACGCTTAATAAGAAATATTTCTATTCGTATGATGGCGAAGGCTTGCGCTACGAGATACAAGAATTTGCATCAATGGTGTTTAATCACCGCCTAAGTTCATACCATCTGCGCCGTAGCGAGAGTTGTGTTATCGCCGGCATAATCGAAAAATATCTAAACCGCGAAAACTTTAGAGAAATATGAAAAAGGCATTAGTTGTAGGTGGCGCAAGTGGAATAGGTCTTTCCATTGCCAATCAATTATCTAAAAATGGAGCCTATGATGAAGTAAATATTCTTGACCGCAATGCGCCTACTATTGATATCGATTCTGATAAGATCCATAGTTACATTCTTGATTTAACGTCAGAAGACTACGGCATCCTTGAACAGTTTGACGATATCGATTTGCTCATGATTACCGCAGGATTTGGCAAACTATCGTTGTTTGCCGACAATGATGTGCAAGATATCAAACGATATTTTGACGTAAATACGGTTGGTCCGATTCGCGTTATAAAACACTTTTATAATAAACTGCAATATGATAAAGATTTCTATTGTGGTGTCATGGTTAGCATAGCCGGATTTATGTCATCGCCTTTCTTTTCTCTTTATGGAGCTTCTAAGGCGGCGCTCAAGGTCTTCATCGAAAGCGTAAATGTTGAGCTCAAAAAGTCCGGTAGCACCAACCGAATTCTGAATGTATCTCCCGGCTCGATTAAAGGAACAAGTTTTAATAATGGAGTCACCGACCTTTCCATAACTGAATCTTTAGCATCAGAAATTATTGACAATTTAGAGTCAAAAAATGATTTGTTTATTCCTCAATATGAAGAGGTATTTAAAACCGTCTTAGCTCGTTATCATGATGATTTCCGTAAGGAGGGCGAGCATAGCTATGATTATAAGATTCAATCAGGTAGAGTTGCTGAACTCACTGATAATCAGCTCATTGTAAATGGGGGGGGGTAAAAAGGTAGCGATTGTTACCGGAGGTACTAAAGGAATTGGCAAAGCTGCAGTTTTGCAACTTCTTATGCGAGGATATTTCGTTTATACCAATTACGCGAAAGATGACTCATCTGCAAATAACGCATTAGTTGAATTTCAACAAATAAGCAGCAACGTGAGAGTTTTTAAGGCGAGTCAAACGGATCTCAAAGAGTTTAGTCAATTCATCAAGGTAATAAAATCTGATGCAAACCACGTTGATTGTATCATTTGCAATGCCGGAACGACTGTTCGCAAGCCGACAATGCAGCTTACAAATGAAGA
>CAZDIC010000186.1:0-3111 GCA_964505395.1 uncultured Alistipes sp.
TGATAGATGCTTGTGGTGATTGATTTTACACCTTTTTCGTAGCGCAAGCTTTTCTTGATTGTGTTTTCACATGACTCACAGTGAATCTGAGGGTTTGTTTTTACAACCAATGTGTGATAATTTTTCGCAAAAGCGGCCATGGCAATCATGCCGATGGTGAGAAGGATTGACAATCTTTTCATCATTATTATTGTAGATTTTATTTGTTCAAATGTAGATTTCGTATGTCCAAAGTGAATTGCCGGAACTGTAACCGTTGGATGAAGCGGCACACTTAGATTGTGGAGCAGTGACATCTTAGCCAAGGAGAGCGTCGGCAAGCTGCGTGAGGGCAGCGATGTCGGCTTCATGCATTTTGCCGCGAATGGTCACGGTGGGCTCCACTATTTCAGTGTTCTTCAGTTCGGCCAACATCTCTTTCATCACTTTGGCAGCGATGGGTGCCCATGAACCGTTTTCAATCAGCGCGAAGCGACGGTTTTTGAGTGCTTTAATCTGCAGGTGGTAGATGAAGTCGTGCATAGCCGGGAAGATGCCGGCATCGTAGGTGGGGCTTGCCAACACAATCTTTCCGAGGCGGAATGCTTGTGCCACAGCCTCGCTCACATCGTTGCGACAAAGGTCGATGGTTTCAACAACCGATGCGCCTTTTTCGCGTAGCATCTCGGCCAGTTTGAGTGCTGCCTGTGCTGTTCCTCCATAAACCGATGCGTATGCCACCAAAACGCCGTCGGGCTGTTCGGGAGTGTAGGTGCTCCATTTGCCGTAAAGGTCAAGGTAGGTGGCGAGATTGTCGGTGAGAACCGGGCCATGAAGCGGGGCAATGGCTTTGATTTCCACTCCGGCAAGTTTCTTGAGGGCCATCTGTACTTGAGGCCCATATTTGCCTACGATGTTCACGTAGTATCGACGGGCCTCAGCGGTCCATTCCTCGTCGTAGCTTGTGGCACCGAATTTGCCGAAGGCATCGGCTGAGAAAAGCACTGCGTCGGCATCATCGTAGCTTACCAAAACTTCGGGCCAATGCACCATCGGTGCAGCGAAGAAATGGAGCGTGTGATGTCCGAGCGGAAGTGTGTCGCCCTCTTTCACAGCAAGTGTGCGGTTGAGGAAGTCGGCATTCTCGAAATAGAGCGGTAGCATTGCA
Organism: uncultured Alistipes sp.; assembly: GCA_964505395.1. Classification (GTDB taxonomy): domain Bacteria; phylum Bacteroidota; class Bacteroidia; order Bacteroidales; family Muribaculaceae; genus UBA7173. The sequence continues at coordinate 1,148 of CAZDIC010000186.1, forward strand.
ATCGCCTTGGCACTTGCAACTAATGTGGCCGAGGGGTAAAGTTGCATGAATCGGGCAATATTGGCCGAGTGATCGGGCTCCATGTGGTGCACAATCAGATAGTCGGGCTTGGCGCCGTTGAGTGCCGTTTCAAGATTTTGCAGCCAAAGGTCGCCCCAAGCTGCATCAACAGTGTCGGTTACGGCGATTTTCTCATCGAGAATCAGATAGGAGTTATAGGCCATGCCGTGGTTGAGGGGATATTGCCCTTCAAACAGCTTAAGGTCGCAATCGTTAACTCCGATAAGTTTTATAGAATTTGAAATTCCGGATGTCATTATCAATCAGTTTTGTCGCGTGCAAAGTTACAAAATCCCTCGCACATAGTAAAACTGCAAAATCATGGCTTGGCGCATTGCCCGCAGTTTGAGCATCCGTTGCAGGTGAGGCGTGTGCCGCATGTGGCGCAATGCTCACGGAAGAATGGAGTGTAGCCCGGAGTTGGGAACAGCGTGGGATGTGGTGAGTGTAGCTCAAAGTTGATGGGCGCGCCTTGAAAACTTAGCCCTGAGCGAAAGGCCTGCTGCGACTGCACCCGTTTGTCGGGTATGTGGTATCTCACGCCGGCTTTCACAAACACGCTCCCGGTTTCGATGAAGTCGAAGGTGACATTGTGGCGACGACACTGCTCCGAAAGGCTTTTGACCCATTCGTAGTGACAGGGACGTGCACCGTTGTAGTTCTCGCCACCGCAAAGTATTTCTTCAATTTCGCCACTTGCCAGATATGGCTCGATGTTGACCTCGCCGATAAACGGAGCGCACATAGCACCTTTGTGTTTGGCCGGGATGTTGTTGAGCAGGATGGGTAATCGCTCGTCGGCGCGTTGTTGGTTTTCGGCGGTCACGGAGAGCATCACATTGTCGTAGCCGTGCCCCCAATCTGAGGGTAGGCAATCGGCAATGCGCGATGCCCGTTTTGTGAGCAACCGGAATGCGATGTCGGAACGGGTGCGCATAATCTGCCAAGCTTCGTTGCGCCAAGCATCGGCCTCCTCCACAAAGAAATCGGTCGACAACCCCACGTAGAGTTGCATCCCCGACGGTAGTTTGTAATTGCCGTCGCGGCGACGCTGTAGCGGTAGGTCGAAGTTGTCGGTACGATACACTTTCGAGGTGTCGATGCCGCGTTTGCCGTCAAGAAAATACATATAGCAGTTCTTGCAGCCTTCGCTCACTTTGTGGCAACCGTGCCATGGGTTCCAGATTATCATTGCGCGTGGGATGCTTTTATGTGCGTTTGAGTTTGCCGGTGGCAGTGTAGTTAAAGTGGTCAACAAAGCGCACATGCTTTGGCACTTCGTAGGACGAAAGGGCTTTGCGGCAGATGGTGAGCACATCATCTGTTGAGATTGTTGTGCCGTCGGGCGATGTGGCTGAAGTGCCGTTTGGCTCACAACCGGGTGCAAGCAGGGTGATGGTCAGTGCTTCGCCCCATTTCGCATCGGGAAGGGAGTGTAGGTAGAATGGCATAGGCAATCGGCCTTCCAATTTCTTTTCTATCTGTTCGGGAAAAAGTTTGATGCCACCGGAGTTGACAACGTTGTCAAAGCGTCCCATCCACTCGAACCGGGTGGGGGCGTGGAGTGTGACAATGTCGTTGGTGGTCAGCTGCTTGAAGCTGAATTGCGGCGCGTTGATGATAAGGCAGTCGCGGCCATCGGTGGCGAAGGTGATGCCGGGCATGGCTTCGTAGAGTGTGCATCCGCAGTTGCGCAAAGCCACGTGGCTACAGGTTTCGGTCATGCCGTAGGTGGCATAGCTGTGCCACGGCATGGCGGTGAGTGCGCGTTCCAAATCGGGAGCGATGGAGGCTCCGCCCACAATGAGGTTTTTCACTCGCTGTCGGGCCAAAGGGTTGTTCATCAACATGGCGCACTGCGACGGCACTACGGCCATAAGGTCGATGTCGCCGTAATCCAAGAG
>CAZDIC010000187.1:0-3103 GCA_964505395.1 uncultured Alistipes sp.
TGAAACGGCACTTGAAAGTCAACGTTGGCAATTAGCGCGTCTTCCGAGTGACGTTGAAACGCATACAGAATCTCCGGAGCAAAGCGTAGGTGTTGTGAAAAGCGATACGTGAAATCAATGCCGGCTGTAGCAGATTGGTTGCGGCTGACATAACCCAAAGTTACACCCACGGTTTTCTCGTGATGTGCACTTTGTGCCGAGGATGTTGCAGGCGCCACTGCAAGCAGAGTAGCCACTGCAAATGGTAAAAGGTGAATGTTGATATTCATAGCGAATCACTTGTCACAATCAAGAATATAACGACACTGCAAAAGCATCGCAGATGTGCGACAAAGATAAGGAATATGGCTCGGATTTACCAAACAAAAGCGAAAAAATCACTAACTTCGCAATGTGAAAAATATTTATCGTTTTCTACGCTTCGTGTTTGTGTCGGTATTGATCCTTTTTGTGGTAATACCGATGTTGCTGTTTGTGGCATTATCATTGCCCTCGGTGCAGCGCCACATTGCACGTGAGTGTGAAAACGAGCTGTCGCAGTTATTGGATAGTCGTGTCACAATAGGCGATTTGGGCATTGTGCCGTTGAATCGCGTAATGTTAAGAAATGTGACTGTGGAGACTGCTCCCGGCGACACGGCGTTGACTGTGAAACGTCTTGGTGCCGGAGTGAGATTGCTGAGTTTGGTCACCGGCAATAGAATCACAATCAACTATGTGGAACTCAACGGCATGAATGCACGTTTGCGCCGCGACTCATTGGGCGCACCGCTTAACATCCAGCCGATAATCAACGCCCTCTCGCCAAAGGATAAATCGAAGCCTCCAACGCGCTTCGACTTGCAAATCAACACGGTGATGGTACGCGCCAGCCGTGTGAGCTACGACGTTATGAACGCGCCGCAAAAAGATGGGTTTGACACTCAACACCTGGCCGTGAACAATTTGCGTGCCGACATTCGTGTGCCACAATTGAAGAATGATGATTTTGTGGTGAATGTGAAGCGTATGGGCCTGGAGGAGCGCTGTGGTTTTGCCATAGATAACTTTACCGCCGATGTTAGTCTCTCGGCTGATAGCCTGGTGACGAAAAATGTGACACTTGCCTTGCGTGGCTCGACTGTTGCCGCAGAGGATTTCCACTTGGCCCTTAAAGGCATTAATTCAATTGGTGACGAGTTGAAACACAGCAATTGGCGTGTGGCGTTGAAACCGGGTAGCTATATCACACCTGCCGACTTTTCTCCGTTTGTGGGTGCATTGGCTCGGGCTGATCGTCGTGTAAATGTAAATGCATTGAGCGCGCAAGGTAATCTTAACGACATTACAGCTACTGTTGATGTGACTTACGGAGACGACATCACATTGCTTCTCAACGGCCGTGTGGCTGATTTGAATCGGGAAAATCGGTTGGTAGAGTTGAATCAACTAAAATTTAGCGGCAATGGCGCCGACATATGCAATGCTATTACCGATGTTGTGGGCTTGCCTACCAAAACAGTCGAAATGATTAGCCGTTTGGGCGACATTGACCTCTCGGCCAATGGAGGTTTGGCCGGAAGAAAGTATTCGATTGACGCCTCGGTTAAAAGCGCCCCTGGTGGTGTGGATTTGACCGCCAACGGAGTGTTTAAGTCGCCCGAACAGTTCACCACCGATGTGATTCTTTCAACGAAAGATTATGTTGACGTGGCATCTGTGGCCGATGTTGCCGGCTTTGGAGGCATTGACGGAGATGTTGAAGCCACGGTGAAGCGCAATGGAAAGGTGTGGAGTGGCAGCGCTGATGTGGCTCTTGACCGCGTGATGTATAAAGGCTATCAATACACCGATGTAAAAGCACATGCAAACCTCGAGGAGGACCTGTTGAAAGCTTCGGCAAGCATTGATAACACCGATTTGGCTTTTGAATTGAATGGCGAATATTCGTTGGCCCGCGACTATAAACTTATCAAATTGGATGGTGAGTTGGAACGTGTGATTCCTTCGCATCTGAATTTGTGGGCAAAATATCCCGGGGCTGAGATTTCAGGCGAAGTGAGCGTTGACCTTATGGGCGAGGACTTCGGCCATATGTATGGTAGCGCCGACCTTATAAATTGGAAACTTGAGAAACCTGATGGTGAGAGTTTCCGATTAAGGAACCTGCGATTGACTTCAAGCGACCGTAACATTTCGTTGACAAGCGACTTTGTGAACGGCAAGTTGATTGGTGACTACAATTTTAGCTCGGCAAAACGCACGTTGATGTCAGCTTTGGGCAAAGTGTTCCCAACATTACTACAACCCGACGATTCCTCAGATTATCTTACCGACAATAATTTCAAATTTGAGTTAAAGATAAAGGACACAGAGGCGGCAGCCGAATTTTTCAATCTGCCGGTGAGTGTGGTCTATCCGGCCACGATTACCGGTGTGGTGTGTGCGCCCGAAGGTGATTTGGCACTGAATGTGTCGGCACCATTCTTGCGCAACGGTTCGAAGTTGATTGAAAGCACTCAGCTGGCGTTGTTTATAGATGGAAGTGATGGCACTGCAACGCTCGATGCCACCACCGTTACCCCTACGAAAAACGGTGGAATGACGTTGGCACTGCAAGCCACAGGCCACAACGACCGTTTGGATAGCGATTTTATGTGGAAAATTGACCGTGACCGCCGCTACGACGGTTTTGTGTCGGCCGCCACAACTTTTGCACGCAACGATGATAACAAATTGCTCACAAACGTGGCATTTAATCGCAGTGAACTCACATTTAACGATGCTACATGGGTGCTCAACCCCTCAACGGTCGACATAATTGGCACAGATGATATCACTGTGAACAATATTGATGTGAATCGTGGTGAACAGTATGTGCGCATTAATGGTCGTGTGTCGCCGCTGCCTATGGATGTACTGACCGTCGACCTGCGCGACTTCAGCCTCGACTATCTGTTTGAGTCGCTTGGCATCGATAAGGTTATGCTGTGTGGCGATGCCACCGGCACATTCTACGGCTCACAATTGCTCTCAAAAGAGCCTCGTTTGGAAACTCCCGGACTTTCTGTCAAGGGTATCGGATATAACAAGGTGGTGCTTGGCGATGCCATTGTAAAGAGCC
>CAZDIC010000188.1:0-3100 GCA_964505395.1 uncultured Alistipes sp.
GTACCTTTGCGGCGTATTAATTTTGGGGTGCTTAGGTGTAGTTCCACTTAGGCTGAGATTAAACCCTTTGAACTTGATCCGGGTAATACCGGCGTAAAGAAAACACGTATGGTTAAACATTCTATGATGTTTGCCGCTATGTCGTTGTGCTTGACGACATTGAGCGGCCGTGCGGCGGAGAAAGCGATTCCGACCGACACTTTGTCTGTGATTCTAAACGATGTTGACGTTACTGCAACTCGTGCTTCAAGCAACACTCCTATTGCCTTCACCAATGTGAAAGCCGAGGATTTCGCTCGCCAGAACGATGGTAGAGACTTACCCTTCCTCTTGTTATCAACCCCTTCAGTGGTAGCCACCAGCGATGCCGGTCTTGGCATTGGTTACACCTCGATGCGTGTGCGTGGCACAGATGCTACACGCATCAACGTTACCACCAACGGTGTGCCTGTTAACAACCCCGAAAGCCACCAAGTGTATTGGGTAGACCTTCCCGATGTGGCTTCTTCAGTACGTAACATCCAAATTCAGCGTGGTGCGGGCACATCAACCAATGGTGCTGCCGCTTTTGGTGCCAGCGTGAATATGGCCACCACCGCTCCCTCAATCACCCCTTATGCCGAGGTGTCGGGTTCTTACGGTATGTATAACACCCACAAAGAGAGTATAAGTTTGGGTTCTGGCCGTCTTGGTAACCACTGGGCTATCGACGCTCGCTTGAGCAACATCGGTACCGACGGTTACATTGACCGTGCAACTGTTGACCTTTGGAGCTACTTCGGCCAGGTTGGTTACTACAACAACGGCACTTCACTGAAACTTTTGGCTTTTGGCGGTAAGGAAGAAACCTACATGGCATGGGACTATGCCTCAAAGGATGAAATCGCCGCTTATGGTCGTCGTTACAACCCTTGCGGTGAGTATAAGGATAAGGACGGCAACACAGCCTACTATCCCAATCAAAAGGATGACTACATCCTCCACAACTTCCAATTGGTGTTCAACCAAGCTATCGGCAACAACTGGACCATCAACTCAACCTTGTTCTATTCTAAGGGAGACGGTTTCTACGAGCAGTACAAGAAGAAACGCTCTCTCAAGGAGTATGGCTTGTCAAGCTTTACAACCAACGACTTTGACGTTACCGGTGTGAATGCTTCAAGCGACGGAACAGTCAAGAAGGCCGACCTCATCCGCAAAAAATCAATGGATAACGGCTTTGGTGGTTTGGTAGCTTCATTGAACTACAATAACAGCCGTGTGAACGCCACCTTGGGCGGTTCGGTTAACAACTACCGCGGTCACCACTTTGGTCAAGTGCTTTGGGTGCGCAACTACATCGGCGACCTTGACCCGCAACAAGAATACTATCGCAACATGGGTGAGAAGTTTGATGCAAACATTTATGCCCGTGCAAACGTTGAATTGACTCGTGGCCTGTCGGTTTACGGCGACTTGCAATATCGTCACATCAACTATGATATCACCGGTGAAAACGACACCTACGACTACAACACCGGAGCAATGCAACTGCTTAACGTGCATCAGAAATTTGACTTCTTCAATCCGAAAGCCGGTTTGAATTGGCAAATTAACCGCAACAACCGTGCGTTTGCATCGTGGAGCGTTGCTCACCGTGAACCCGCGCGTAACAACTACACCGACAGCGATGCCGCTCACCAGCCCCGTGCCGAACGTCTTTTTGACTACGAAGTTGGCTATGGTTTCCACTCTTCGATGTTCAGCGCTGAGGTTAACCTCTACTACATGGACTATAAGGACCAGCTCGTTGCAACCGGACAGCTCTCCGACACCGGTGCTGCACTCAGCGTGAATGTTCCCGAAAGCTACCGCATGGGTGTGGAATTGCAAGCCGCTTTCCGTCCCTGCTCATGGTTTGAGTGGACTGCCAATGCAACCCTCTCGCGCAACCGCATCAAAAACTACACCGAATATATCCCCGATGATGACTATAACTGCTCGTATGATGATTCTTACTACGTAAAGAACAGCTATAGCAACACACCCATCTCATTCTCACCCGGCTTCATCTTCAACACCGGTTTCAACTTCAACTATAAAGGTTTTGATGCATCGCTCACCGGTCAGTATGTCGGCAAGCAGTATTTGACCAACGTAGGCGATAACGATTTGGCTATTGACCCCTATTTCGTTAGCAATCTCCACCTCGGTTACACCCTCAAAGGTTTCCTCGGTGTTAAAGAAATGCGCTTGGGCTTCATCGTTTACAACCTGTTCAACGAAAAGTATGAGAGCAACGGTTACGGCGGTAAGGGTTGGTATCTCAACGATAACGGCGAACGCGAAGTCTACTCTTACTCAGGCTACTCGGTTCAAGCTCCCACCAACGTTATGGGCACTTTGACCTTGAAGTTCTAAGCAACCGATAGTGCATAATGACTGAAATATTATCAAATATCAACACATGGCTCACCTTCGACCGCATGGTCGAAGGTTTGGGCTTTGTTGTTGGCCTGTTTTACATCTATTACGAGTATCATGCCAATCCGCGGGTGTGGATAGCCTCGATAATCATGCCGTGCATATCGCTGTGGGTTTATTTCCGCGCAGGCATTTATGCCGACTTTGGCATCAACATCTACTACTTTATAATAGCCATCTACGGCTATGTGGCATGGACTCGAAGCCGGCGCCGTGAAAAGTTGGCAGCGCAGGGCAGCGACACCTCGCCTACCGACGGCAACACAAAAAGCGATGCTTCATCCACCTTGCGCATCTCGCATTTCCCTGTGAATCGCATCCCGTCGCTGATAGTGGTGACAACGGCAATCTATTTTGCCCTGGCTGCTGTCTTGATTAACTTCACCGATAGCACGGTGCCATGGACCGATGCCTTCACCACCGCTCTCAACATTGTGGGCACATGGATGCTCGCACGAAAATACATTGAGCAGTGGTATCTGTGGATGGCGGTTGAGGTGGTCAGCGTTTGGCTCTATTCTTATAAAGGTATATATTTCTATAGCGCGCTCTACTGTGTATATACAGTGATATGCATATTCGGCTATTTGAAATGGCGTCGCATGATGGCGGAAGGTAAATAACCTCCGCCATTTTT
>CAZDIC010000189.1:0-3022 GCA_964505395.1 uncultured Alistipes sp.
ATTGTGCCGGCATCGAGGGCCTCGGGACGTTCTGTCACTTCGCGCATTACCAACACCGGCTTGCCCAACGAGGGAGCCTCCTCCTGAATGCCTCCGCTATCGGTGATAATGAGGTAGGAGCGCTTCATCAGATAGACAAACGGAAGATATTCGGCCGGCTCGATGAAGAAGAAATTGGCGTGAGTGATATGGCCGAAGGTTTCGGCAATCGGCCTGCGCACATTGGGGTTGAGGTGCATGGGATACACAAAATCGACCTCGGGATACTTCTCCGACAGCTCTTTAAGCGCGAGACAGATGTTGTGGAAACCTTCACCGAAGTTTTCGCGACGGTGACCGGTGATAACCACCAAACGGCGGTTGCCTCCGTCAAGACGGCTCATATCGTAGCCCATTTCGGCAATAGTAGCCTTGATTGAGGTTTCAAGGGCACTATCGTTGTCGATTTTCGCTACCACGGTGTGGAGGGCGTCAATCACAGTGTTGCCTGTTACGGTGATGTGGCTTTCGTCGACATTCTCGCGCAACAGATTTTGGCGTGCGCAGTCGGTGGGCGAGAAATGCAGTGTGGCGATGCGACCTGTGATTAGTCGGTTCATCTCCTCGGGGAATGGTGAGTAGATGTTTCCGGTGCGCAGACCGGCCTCGACATGGCCCACGGGGATTTGCAGATAGTAGGCGCTGAGCGCGGCAGCCGTTGAAGTGGCTGTGTCGCCGTGAACGAGCACTAAATCGGGTTGCGCCTCCTTGAGGATGTCGCGCATACCGAGCAGGATGCGCGAAGTCACATCAAAGAGGTCCTGCCCCTGCTGCATGATGTTGAGGTCGTAGTCGGGAGTAATCTCAAACAGGTTCAGCACTTGGTCGAGCATCTGACGGTGTTGCCCTGTGACAGCCACAATGGTCTCAAATTCCTCGGGACGAGCCTGTAAAGCCTTTACCAGCGGCGCCATTTTGATTGCCTCGGGACGCGTGCCGAATGTCAACATTATCTTTTTCATTGCTGAACGTAGTTGGGGTTAGAATCTTCGCCACAAGAGCCACCAAGCGAATTTCAGCTTGATAATTTCTCGTTTGAAGCGTTTTGGTTGTTCTATAAAGCGATAAACAAACTCTATGTTATGGTCGATAAACCAACGCGGAGCGCGACGCACGCGACCGGTGTAAACGTCGTAGCTACCACCCAAGCCCTGATAGATGGCCTTGTGACGTTGGAGCATTTCCGACATAAGTATTTCCTGCGTGGGTGAGCCCATAGCCACAAACACCACATCGGGCCGACGAGCGGCCACATCGTCAATTAGAGCCTGACGCTCCTCGGGTGTTTTGAGATAGCCGTCGCGAGCCCCGACAATGTTAATGCCGGGAAAATCTTCGTGCAACTTGCGGATTACCTCGGCGTGCACTTCGGGTTTGGCTCCAATTATGTAGAACGAACGGTCGGTGTAGTGCCGTTTGATGATTTCAAGCCACAACTCACACCCCGCGATTTTCTTCACCTGCTTGTAGCCTTTTTGGTGCATGGCAAGCACAGGTGCCGAGCCGTCGCAGTATGCGATGTTTGAATTGATGATTGAGAGAGTTTGTGGAGTGGCTTTAATCATCTTTTCAGCGTTGACCGCTACAAGGATTCCTTTCTGCTCATCGGCAAAAGAAATCAATTCGTCAACATCGCTGAAAGGATAGATTTCTACATTGCGCAGTTTAACTTTTTGCATTACATCATGTTTCAGTTCACCTTTTTAACGGTCAACCGTGGCGTTTATTATAGTGCTGCGTGGATTATTTCTTAAAAATGCCGCAGAAATCGAGTGTTACCTTGTTGTCGCAATAAGGAAGAGAGCGGAAGGGGGTATGTGCGGTTAGGAACACCACGATATCGGCACGGTTGTAAGCCTCATCGGTGGGTGTAAGAGTGTAGGTGGGATGCGATTCCACGTTAGGTTCTACAACCAACAGTTCGGCACCTGTTTCAGCGGCAAACACTTGATCGATAATGTGACGTGCAGGGCTCTCGCGAAGGTCGTCGATGTCCGGTTTGAAGGCCACACCCATAAGGGCAACCACCGGCACACGGTTATTGTCCAAGCGGAACTTCAAGATGGCATTGATAACCTTCTGAGCACACCAATCGGCCTTTCCGTTGTTCACTTCGCGGGCTTGAGCTATCATGCGAGCCTCGTTGGGGAATGCGGCAGTGATGAAATAGGGGTCAACGGCAATGCAGTGACCGCCCACGCCGCAACCGGGCTGCAGGATGTTGACACGCGGGTGCTTGTTGGCCAAACGAATCAGTTCCCACACATTGATGCCGGCCTTGTCGCAAATGAGCGACAGCTCGTTGGCAAAGGCAATCTGCACGTCGCGCGAGGAGTTTTCGGTGAGTTTACACATCTCGGCGGTGCGGCAGTTGGTGGGATGAAGTTCGCCGGTGACGAATTGGCTGTAGAACTCAATGGCCTTGCGGGTTGAGGCCTCGTTCATGCCGCCAATCACACGGTCGTTGTGCACAAGTTCATAGATTACATTTCCGGGCAATACGCGCTCGGGGCAGTAAGCTATGTAGATTTTATCGCGCAATTCGGGACGTTCGGCAAAGATGATGTCAGCCATAGCCTCGGTGGTACCAACAGGCGATGTTGACTCAATCACATAGAGGTCGCCCTCTTTCAAGAAAGGTATTACCGAACGGGTTGCAGCTTCAACATACGACACATCAGGCTGATGGTCACCCTTAAACGGAGTGGGAACCACCATAAAGTAAGCATCTGAAACCACAGGGGTTGTTGCAGCGTGCAGTGAACCGTTTGCAACTACCTCCTTAAGCATATCACCCAATCCCGGCTCGATAATGTGTAGCTGGCCGGCGTTGGTTTTATCTACAACAGATTGGTTTATGTCGACGCCGTGAACATTTACTCCATGTTTTGCGGCGATTATAGCGGTGGGTAGGCCTATGTAGCCAAGCCCCATAAAACAAACATTCATCGTTAATTAGATTTTATCGAACCACCTCGGTTCG